>CAMDKR010000009.1 GCA_945901225.1 Bordetella parapertussis
GCGAGTTGCAAAAACAGGTGTTTGCGCTCAACGAATTCAATGGCCGTTTTGCCGGCACCATGTGCTTGAGCGAACCGCAAGCGGGGTCGTCTTTGTCAGACGTTGCTACCCGCGCCACGCCTGACGGCGACGACCACGCCAGCGACCCCCTGGGGCCACGCTACCGCCTCAAGGGCAACAAGATGTGGATTTCCACCGGTGACCACGAGTTGACCGAGAACATCGTCCACTTGGTGCTAGCCAAAATTCCTGGCCCGGATGGCAAAACCATTGCAGGCACCAAAGGCATATCGCTCTTCATCGTGCCGAAAAAATTGGTGGACACCCAAGGGCAGTTGACCGGTGAACGCAATGATGTGGCGCTGGCCGGGCTGAACCACAAACTGGGCTGGCGCGGCACGGTCAACACCTTGCTGAATTTTGGCGAAGGCAAATACCCTGTGCGGGGCAGTGCAGGGGCCATTGGTTATTTGGTGGGTGAGGCAGGCAAGGGCTTGCAATGCATGTTCCACATGATGAACGAAGCCCGCATCGGCGTGGGTCTGGCCGCCACCATGTTGGGCTTGGCGGGTTATTACGCCTCGCTGGACTACGCGCAAAACAGAACACAGGGTCGCCCCGTGGGGCCAGCGGGCAAAGACCCCGCGCAGCCACCGGTGCGGCTGATTGAACACGCTGACATCAAGCGCATGTTGCTGGCGCAAAAAGCCTATGGCGAAGGCGCACTGGCGCTGGGCCTGTACTGCGCCCGTTTGGTGGACGAGTTGCACACCGGCGACGACGCGCAACGCAGCGATGCGCAATGGTTGTTGGAAGTGCTGACGCCGATTGTGAAAAGCTGGCCCAGCGAATGGTGTTTGGAAGGCAACAGCTTGGCCATCCAAATCCACGGGGGCTATGGCTACACAGTGGACTTCCCCGTCGAGCAATATTGGCGCGACCAGCGCCTGAACATGATCCACGAAGGCACCCACGGCATCCAAGCCATGGATTTGCTGGGTCGCAAAGTGCTGCTCGAAGACGGGCGCGGTTTGAAACTGCTGGGACAGCACATCCAAGCCACCATCCAGCAAGCGATTGACGGCAGCCACAGGGAACCCACCAGTGGTCATGCCAAGGCATCCGACAGCCATCACAAACTCCCCAACGGTCATCGCGAGCAAAGCGAAGCGATCTCACTGCAAACCCACGCCCACGCCTTGCAACAAGCTTGGGGCCAAGTGGTGCAAGCCACCCAAGCCGCTTGGGCTGGTGGCGAACCTGCGGTGGCACTGGCCAATGCCGTGCCCTATATGCAAGCCTTTGGCCACACCGTCATTGCGTGGACCTGGTTGCAAGTGGCTTTGGCGTCACAAGGCGAGGGCGATGCCAACCTCGGTCGCCGACAGGCCTGCCATTTTTTCTTTCACTATGAATTGCCCAAAATCGGCGCATGGCTTGAAGTGGTGCGCCAACGCGACACCACCTGTGCCGACATGCCCGAAAACGCTTTTTAACCAGTTAAGCCGTACACCGCCATGACACGCACCGTGAAACAACTCTTCGATTTAACCGGCAAAACCGCTTTGGTGACCGGTGGTTCACGCGGTTTAGGCTTGCAACTCGCCCAGTCGCTGGGTGAAGCGGGTGCCAAAGTCTTGCTCAGTTCACGCAAAGCCGCTGATTTAGAAGAGTCTGTTGCGGTGCTGAAAAAAGCCGGCATTGATGCGCAGTTCATCGCCGCCGATTGCGCCGATGAACATGACATACAGCGCCTTGGTGCTACAAGTATGAAGGCTTTGGGCCATGTGGATATTTTGGTCAACAACGCAGGTGCCGCTTGGGGCGCACCCGCCGAGGACCATCCCATCGATGCCTGGGACAAGGTGATGAACCTGAACGTGCGGGGCTATTTCATTCTCAGCCAGTACATCGGCAAGCACAGCATGTTGCCGCGGCGTACAGGCAGTATTGTTAATGTGGCCTCCATCGCCGGCTTGGGTGGCAACCCCAGCGGCATGAAGACCTTGGCCTACAACACCTCCAAAGCGGCGGTGATCAATTTCACCCGCGCCTTGGCAGGCGAATGGGGCGAACACAATGTGCGGGTCAACGCGATTTGCCCAGGCTTTTTCCCCAGCAAAATGACAGCAGGGATCTTGAAAAATATCGGTGAAGAAAACCTCAAATCCCACGCGCCGCTGCGCCGCTTGGGGGACGATGAAGATTTGAAAGGCTTGTGTTTGCTCTATGCCTCGGACGCAGGCAAACACATTACCGGTCAATGGCTGGCCGTCGACGGCGGTGTCAGTTGCATTTCAGGCGGATAAAACAGGAGACTTCCATGCCACAAAACCCCCAAATCCATTTGGTCAGCCGCCCTACGGGCGAGCCCACGGCTGACAACTTCAAATTGCTCACCTTGGAGACACCCGCTTTGCAAGACAAACAGGTCTTGGTGAAGCACGAGTACATGAGTCTTGACCCTTATATGCGTGGCCGCATGAACGACGGCAAAAGCTATACCGCTCCCCAAGCCTTGAACGCAGTCATGGTTGCAGGCACAGTGGGCGAGGTGGTGGAGAGCCGTCATCCCCAATTTGCCGTGGGCGACAAAGTGGTCGGCATGGGCGGCTGGCAAACCTACAGCGTGGTGGATGCCGATGTGCCTGCCATGCTTCGCAAGGTTGATACCACTCACGTGCCTATCAGCCACTTCTTGGGTGCTGTCGGTATGCCAGGTGTCACCGCATGGCACGGCTTGGTGCGCATCATCAACCCCAAGGCCGGTCAAACCTTGACCGTCAGCGCCGCCAGTGGCGCAGTCGGCAGCGCCTTTGGTGCTTTGGCCAAAGCCCGTGGTTGTCGCGTGGTGGGCTTTGCCGGTGGCAAAGACAAATGTGATTACGTGGTGAAAGAACTCGGCTATGACGCTTGCATCGACTACAAAGAACACAGCGACTACCTGTCCTTGTCCAAGGCCGTGAAAGAAGCTTGCCCCAATGGCATTGACGGTCACTTTGAAAACGTGGGCGGCATGGTGTTAGACGCTGTCATGTTGCGCATGAACGAGTTCGGCAGCATTGCAGTCTGCGGCATGATTGCGGGTTACAACGGCAAGCCCATACCCATGACCAACCCCTCCTTGATTTTGATGAGCCGTTTGAAAGTGCAAGGCTTTATCGTCAGCGAACACCCTGCCGATTGGCCTGAAGCCTTGAAAGAGCTGGGTACCTTGGTGGGCAGCGGCAAGTTCAAACCCCGCGAAACCGTGGCCCATGGCTTGGAGAATGCACCCGAGGCATTTTTCGGTTTGCTCAAAGGCAAAAACTTTGGCAAACAAGTCGTGAAAATCTGATGTCTGCCTTGATTCTTCACCACTACCCCACCTCGCCCTTTGCTGAAAAAGTGCGCTTGGTGCTGGGCTACAAAAAGCTGTCATGGCAAGGTGTGACCATTCCCATGGTCATGCCCAAGCCCGACCTCATGCCCTTGACGGGTGGCTACCGCCGCACACCGGTGTTGCAAATCGGCGCTGATGTTTATTGCGACACCGCCCTGATATGCAATGTGGTGGATCAGTTGCACCCCGAGCCTTCGCTCTATGGCAAATACGCCAAAGGTTTGGTGCGTACGGTGGCGCATTGGGCCGACAACATCGTGTTTCCTGCTGCCATGGCTTACAACTTCCAGCCCGCTGGTGCGGCCCATGTGTTTGCCAGCACCGACCCTGAGGTAGTGAAAGTGTTTGCGGCCGACCGCCAAGCCATGCGGGGTGGGGCGTCACGTATGCCTGCCGCAGACGCAACCGGCGCATACAAGAACTACTTGCGACGCGTCTCCAGCATGCTGGAAGGCCAAGACTTTGTCATGGGTTCCCAACCCACCTTGGCCGACTTTTCTATCTACCACTCGGTGTGGTTCACCGTGGTCAAAGTGCCATTGCTTGCTGGCATTTTGGACGCCACACCCTTGGTGAAGGCTTGGGTTGAACGCATGGCAGCTTTCGGCCATGGCAGCAGCACCTCACTCAGTGCAGCTGATGCGCTGAAGGTCGCCCATGACGCCACACCCTTGGATGTGAGCAAAGAGGTGTTCCAAGACGAGCACGGCATTCCTTTGGGCACACAAGTCATCGTTCACGCTGATAGCTTTGGCACCGAACCCACGCAGGGCGAGTTGGTGGCTGCCACCCGTACCCGCTACAGCTTGCGTCGCCACGATCCACGCACTGGCACCGTCCATGTGCATTTCCCGCGTAACGGCTTCCATATGAAAAAGGCAGAAGCATGATTTCAGACTTCAAAGGCAAAACCGCCGTCTTGACGGGCGGCGCATCGGGCTTTGGCTTGGAATGCGCCCGCATTGGGGCCTCTTTGGGCATGAATGTGGTGCTGGTCGATGTGCAAAAAGACGCCCTCAAAGCCGCACACGATGAAATCAAAGCCATGGGTGCACAAGTCATGGCCAAGCGGGTAGATGTGTCCAACGCCGACGAGATGCAAGAACTTGCAACGGCTGTGTTTGAGCGCTTTGGCGCACCCCACTTTGTGTTCAACAACGCAGGGGTGGGCGCTGGCGGCTTGGTCTGGGAAAACTCAGTCAAGGATTGGGAATGGCTGCTGGGTGTGAATGTCTGGGGTGTCATCCACGGTGTGCGCTTGTTTACTCCCATGATGCTGGAGGCGGCCAAGCAAGACCCCGCATACCAAGGCCATATTGTCAACACCGCCAGCATGGCCGGACTGCTGACGCCCCCGAACATGGGTATTTACAACGTCACCAAACACGCGGTGGTGGCTTTGACCGAAACCCTTTACCAAGATTTGAAATTGGTCAGCGAGCAAATCAGCGCAAGTGTGCTGTGCCCCTACTTTGTGCCCACCGGCATCAACCAAAGCGAACGCAATCGGCCATCGCATTTGCCGCCAGTAGCGCCTACCAAAAGCCAACTCATTGGCCAAGCCATGAGCGACAAAGCGGTAGGCAGCGGCAAAGTCAGTGCTGCTCAGGTTGCTCAGATGGTGTTTGACGCGATGAAAGCTGAGCAGTTTTACATCTACAGCCACCCCAAAGCCTTGGGCAATGCCCAAACACGCTTTGATGCGATTGTTCATGGAAGCAACCCGCCAGACCCGTTTGCAGAGCGGCCGGACATAGGTGTAACACTTAGGAATTCACTAAAAGAATAAATGTGTATAATGTATTCATTTTTTCAACAAAGTCGACAAAATGAATACTTTCAATGAATACGAAAAGACATCATCAAAAGCAGCAATTCTGCTGTTTTTATCGCTTATTTTTCTGTTTGTTGGTAGCTCTCTACCCACCATCAACACCGTCACGCCCCGCCTGAATTCGGACCTCATGGCCTTCTTTGGCCTGGGTTTGTTTGGCGTGGTCACCTGCTTTTACCTGCCGCGTGAAGCCATACGCTTTAGCTTGAGCTCGCTTGGCATGCTCTGTGGCGGCTGGTTAATGCTGGCTTGCGTGCAGTACATAGCAGGCATCAACACCACTTATTTCAGCTATTTTTTGGTCACCACTTCCTATCTTGTTGCTGTGGTTTTGCTGAGCGCGTGGGTCAAGATGTGGGTGCAAGCGGGGCAGGGCCGTTTACTCGCGGATACCGTCATGACCGGCGTGTTGATCGCGGGTTTGCTGCAAGCCGCCAGCATTTGGCTGCAAATGCTGCAGCTACAAGATTGGCTCAGTCCATGGTTGAACAAGTCTGCTTCTTTCCCTCGGCAGGGCGGCTTTTTAAGCCAGCCTAATTTGTGTGCCAGCCTGATGGTCAGCGCCATGGTGTGCTTGGTGTTTTTGAAGCCTGAGGAGGAAGAGCAAAGCGCTCGCCCCGCGCCTTGGCGCTTGGTCGCTATGGGTTTCATGATGCTGGCGGTGTATGCCACCAGTTCGCGTACCGGTTACCTTGAAGTACTGCTTGTCAGTGGTTTGCTGGCGCTGGTTCGCCATCGCCTGAAGATTTCTTGGGTTTGGGTGGCTTTGATCGTTTGGCAACTGTTGGCGATTGGGGTAGGTGAGGTGTTGGCCACCTTAGGCTTTATGTCTGGCCAGTTGTTGGAAGAATCCCGCAAAGCGGTGGAAGCCTCAGGCAATCACCGCATACGTATCTTGAGCGATGTATGGCTGTTGATTCAGCAACACCCTTGGATGGGTGTGGGTTGGCGGCAGCTCCAAGTCACCCAAGTGTTGACGCCCGGCATCACCGAACCCGTCGACCATGCCCACAATCTGGTGGCGCAAATTCAAGTCGAGCTGGGTATTTTGGGCACTTTGTCTTTGCTGGCTTTTACTGGCTTTTGGTTGTTCAAGAAAAAACCTTGGCTTCAAGCCAATGGCGCGGAATTGGCCATGGTCTGCGTGGTCATGGTTTTAGGACTGCACAGCTTGCTGGAGTACCCTTTGTGGCATGCCTTGTTTTTGTTTTTATTTGTGATCGCCTTCAGTCTTTTGCCAGAAGAAACCTACCCCGTGCGCCTGCCACTGTGGTTGGTGAAAGGCTTTGGCATGCTTTTGCTGTTTTGTACAGCGTGGTTTTATATCGACCACAGCAAAGCCGTGTCTGCCTACGAGCGGTTTAGCCAAAACAAATCTTCAGAAGAGCTGATTGCCGCAAACAAAACCGTGTGGTGGAACCGCTTGTTGTTTGAGAGCATTTTCATGATCAACACGCCAGTCAATGACGTCACCCGTCCCTTGATACGTAGCATCGCCAAAGAAAACGCCAATGTGTTCTCTCAAACCATATTCATCAACTTGCCACTCTTGCAAGTCAAGATCCAAGATGGCGAGATTGAAACAGCCAACCAACTTGGTAAACGCATTTGCTTGAACACGTCGGAGGAAAACTGGAAAGAGATTCAACTACACTTGGCGGCATTACAAGACCCTCGATTCAACAAGTGGCTAGACCAGTTACCCCCCGATACCTTGAATTGCAAAAACTGATCTTATTGCTGGCATGAGGGCGCTGCGCATTTACGCCGGCCCCACTGCCCGCCAACATATTGCCGACAAAGGTCTTTTGCCACAGCACATCAGCGTGGTGCCAGGTGCAGCGGGCGGTCCTAAGGGTTTGATCTTGGGACCCATGGACCGTTTTTTGTTTGGCCATTGGTTGTCTCGCAGCGATCAACCTATCGACTTGGTGGGTGCATCCATTGGTGCGTGGCGCATGGCCACCGCTTGCTTGCCCCAGCCAGAAAAAGAGTTGCTGGCTTTAGAAGAGGCTTACATCCATCAGCATTACGCCTTGGCCCCTGGCCAGGGCCGACCCACTCCGCACCAAGTCAGCACCGATTTCGCGGCCAATTTGCAGCGCTTTTACAGCGGCCGTATTCACCAAGTCATTCAGCACCCACGTTACCGCTTGCATGTGATGACGTCGCGGGGTTTAGGACTTTTGTCAGAAGACAATTTTTGGCGAACCCCTTTGGGCTATGCCTGCGCTTACCTCAGCAACTTTATCAGCCGGCCCGCCATGGGCAGGTGGCTAGAGCGGGTGGTGTTCTCCAGTCCTTTCATGGGAGAGCCGCACCCTTTGCCTTTTGCAACCAACGATTACCCCTCACGTCAATTGGCCTTGAGCGAAGACAACTTCATGGATGCGGTGCAAGCGAGTTGCTCTATTCCATTTGTGTTGGAAGCGGTGAAAGCCATTGCGGGGGCGCCTGCCGGTGCTTACTGGGATGGCGGCATCACCGATTACCACCTGCACTTGGACTACCGCCAAGCCAAAGGCTTAACCCTGTACCCGCATTTCCAAAAAGCCGTGGTGCCCGGCTGGTTGGACAAAAAGCTGACAAGCCGCCACCACGCCACCGCATTTTTAGACAGCACCATTGTGTTGGCACCTGACCCTGAATGGGTGCGAGCCCTGCCCAACGGCAAATTACCGGATCGCTCTGACTTCACCACCTATGGTCAAGACTTGGCTGCTCGGGTCAAAGTGTGGACACAAGCGGTGGGCGAGTCGCAACGCTTGGCTGACGAGTTATCCCAGTGGTTGCTGCAACCCGACTTTGGCAGGGTGGAAGCGCTGTAAGGTCTTGCCTTATAAAGCGCAGACCATTTCCACATGCGCCATATTGGCTTCCATGAACACATCGCCTTGGCGGCGAAAGCCTTGGCGCAGGTAAAACTTCTCAGCACTGCATTGGGCATGCAGCAAAATTTCTGTGTCCCCACGTTGGCGAGCCGCGTTCATTAGCGCCGACAAGACTTGGTCGCCTAAGCGCTGGCCGCGCAGCACCCGCTTGACCGCCATGCGCCCAATTTTGGCGACACCATTCACCGAGGGCAGCAAGCGCCCCGTGGCCACAGGCGCTCCTAAGCGGTTGCAAAGCACGGCGTGAACGCAGAGAGCGTCATGCTCGTCCCACTCCAAGGCTTGGTCAACGCCTTGCTCATCCACAAACACCTCGGTGCGCAGGGGCGCGGCCAAGGTTTGGAGGGCCTCCCAACTGCCCAACTGCAAAGCGGTGACGTCCTCGCCTTGCTCGAAGCCCAACAAAATATCGCGCAAAGCTTGCGGCACGGGTTTGGAGGTTTGGGTTTGTGGGTCGGCATAGACGTAGACCAACTCGCCTTTGACCAACACTTGATCGCCGCGAAACACCACGCCATCAAAAACAATGGACGAGTTGCCTATTCGCGCGCAACGCATACCGATGTGCAGCAAGTCGTCGTAAAGCGCCGAGGCTTTGTATTCCAAACTGGACTTGACCACAAACAAATCGCCGCCCATGCCGTGCAGACTTTGCTCGTAGGGCAGGGCCAAGGCTCGCCAATAGTCAGACACGGCGGTATCGAGGTACATCAGGTAGTGGCCGTTGAAGACGATTTTTTGCATATCAACTTCTACCCAGCGCACCCGCAGGGCATGAAAAAAACGAAAGTCTTGGCGGTTCATGGTGGCGGTTTTGTCCGTTAAAGTGGCGGCATCCTACAACGAGCTGAGCGGAAAACACCATGGCCAGTATTTTTTACATCACCCAAGTTCATATTGAATTCGGTGCTTTGCAACGCTTGACCGAGGAGTGCCAACGCATAGGCATCTCTCGTCCCCTGATCGTGACGGATGCAGGCATCAAAGCGGCGGGTTTGCTGCAACAAGCCTTGGATGCCATGAAAGGCATGAATGTCACTGTGTTTGACGCCACGCCTTCCAACCCCACCGAAGCAGCGGTGCGCGCCGCTACTGCCGTCTGCAAAGAAAACCAGTGCGATGGTCTGATCGCTTTTGGCGGTGGCTCCTCCATCGACTGCGCCAAGGGCGTGGCGATTGCCGCCACCCACGAGGGGCCGCTCACCACCTACGCCACCATCGAGGGTGGCTCACCCCGCATCACCGACAAAGTGCTGCCCCTCATCGCTGTGCCCACCACTGCCGGCACGGGCAGCGAAGTGGCCCGAGGCGCCATCATCATCGTCGACGATGGTCGCAAGCTGGGTTTTCATTCCTGGCATTTGGTGCCTAAAGTGGCATTGCTCGACCCAGCGCTCACGCTCGGTTTGCCACCTCTTATGACGGCTGCAACCGGCATGGACGCCATTGCCCATTGCATGGAAACCTTCATGTCCTCGGCCTTCAACCCACCGGCTGATGGCATCGCTTTGGATGGTTTGGCACGTGGTTGGGCCAATATCGAACGCGCCACACGGGACGGCAGCGACCGCGATGCTCGCCTGAACATGATGAGCGCCTCCATGCAAGGTGCGATGGCTTTTCAAAAAGGCTTGGGCTGCGTGCATTCGCTCAGCCACAGCTTGGGTGGCATTAATCCCAAGTTGCACCACGGCACCTTGAACGCCATGTTTTTGCCTGCGGTCATTGCCTTCAACGCCCAAGCCCCCGCCATGCAAGCCGAACACCGCTTGGCGCGTATGGCCCAAGCCATGGGTTTGCCAAAAAGCGCCAAACCTGCGCAAGCCATTGGCGACGCCATCCACGCCATTAACGCCCGTTTAGGTCTGCCCAGTGGCTTGGCCTCCATGGGCGTGAGCGCTTTGCAGTTTGACGACATCATCAAAGGCGCCATCGCCGACCATTCGCACAAAACCAATCCCCGTGAAGCCTCGGCAGACGATTACCGCGTCATGCTGCAAGCGTCTATGTAAATATAAATTAATAAAAACCAAGCTAATTGTCATATTTGATATGAAATTTCAGGGGTTTTTCCCCTTTATTGGGCTGGACTATTGTCAAATAATTGAAATTGACAAAAATTTCAATTTTTATGGATTCTGGCTTTCGTATGTTCATCTACCTTCGCCAACTTATCTTTATTGCCTTGGTCACGCTGACAGTGCAAGGAGCCTACGCTCAGACGGCTTATGAAATCACGCCTGACAGCCCCATCATCATCACCCCTGTAGCCAACACACTGGTTTTACAAGACCAAGGCAGCAGCCTTGGTATCAACGAGGTCTTACAACGCACTAACGATTTCAAACCTACCGCCGAGATGGGGCCCATCGATGCGTTTAAGACCTATTGGGTCATTCAAAAATTCATCAACCGACTGGACTCTGATCGAGAGTTCATGCTAGAAGGACCGGGCTGGCTGACAGTGAATTCCTACATCGTGAAGTCTGACGATAGCGTGACACCGCTCAAACCCTTTAGCTTCATTCAAGGTGAATATTCGTATTTATCCGACGTCGACCCTGCCAAGCCCTATTCCGCCAAAGTGCCCAGTCAGTACCCAGTTTTCACGCTATATAAAAACCAAGAGCTTGTGGTGGTTTCACAGTTGAAAGCCTATCCCTCCTTGCCACCCAGAACATTTGCTTTGCGTCTGATAGATAAATCTAAATTCACCGAAACACGCCGCTTTGGTCTGTACCTTGAGGGCGCGTTATTGGGTATGTTGTTTGCATTGGGCATTTTTGGTTGGTTCTCCTATTTCTCCAACCGAGACCGCGCCAGTTTGTTTTACGGCATTTGGATCACCATTGCATTTATGCAGATATTCACCTTTCGCTCTCAAGATGGTTCGCACTTCAGTGAATTCATGGTGAACGTTGAAGGCCTCACGGTGGCTTCGCGCCCCATAGCATTGCTATTCACCAACATCGCCGGTTATTTGCAAGCGATTTTTTACTTCATGTTCGCCAGTTCATTTTTGCAATTTGCAAAATTTTTCCCGACAGCACAAAAAATCATTTATGTCTATATAGCCACTTACATCACACACTTTTTTGTCTTTACATTCATCACGCACAATTTGCCACCCATGCTGGTGTGGTTGCCCTTGGGTTTATTCACCATCGCCATTTTCATCATGAACTATGTCTGCGGCATCATCCGCTACCGTTCAGGCATGAAGATTGCCATGTTTTTCTTACTGGGATCGGTTCCCTATTTGGCCTTCCGGCTGGTGTTCGTGACCGGCCTGGCTGGTTTTGCTTCACCTTTCAGTTATTTGCCCGAATCAGGAATCAGTTATTTGCTGCAAAACACCAATGTGTCGCAAGCCATTGGTTTGTGCTGTGAAGCCATGATCATGGCCTTGGCGGTGGTCAGTCGCACACGTTGGTTGCAGCAAGAACTGGCCGAAAACTTCCAGAACCAAAATAAGGTTTTGGAAGAAACGGTTGCCGAGCGCACCAAGGAACTTGAGGAGCAACACCAAGAACTCGATGAAGCACATCAACTGGTGGTGGGTTCGGTCAACTATGCCAGCCGCTTGCAGCGTGGACAGTTGCCTAGACCGGTTCGCATCGACGGTCGATTCGCTTCGTTTGCGACGCTTTGGGAGCCGCGTGACACCATCGGTGGCGACCTGTATTGGATTTCCTCTTCGCAACACGACGGCCCCTTTGTCTTGTCAGTGGCCGATTGCACGGGCCATGGTGTTCCTGGTGCCATGCTGTCCTTGCTGGTGAGCAATTCGCTAGAGCGTATTTATGCCAACGACACCATGGAAAACCCCGTGTCTGCCTTGGCCTCCTTAGACCACTATGTACGCACGGGCTTGAACCAAGACCGCCCTGACAGTGAAAGCGATGACGGTTGTGATGCCACGGTGTTGCGTATCGACCGACGTTTACAGCGCGTGGAATATGCCGGCGCCAAAATCGACTTGTTCCATGTGAACACTGCCGGCGTGGTGACGCGCCATATGGCACAACGGGTTAGCTTGGGCTACAAAGACCGTATGCCATCGACAGAGATACCCGAGGTCAAAGTCTTGCCCTATGACAAAGGTGATCTTTTTGTGATCGTGACCGATGGCTTGACCGATCAAGTCGGCGGTGAGGCTGGCAAGCCCAAAGTGTCGTACGGCTATCGGCGTTTGGAGCAACTGTTGTCTGCCCATGCAGGAGCTCACTCACAACAAGTCATTGATGCACTTCGCCAAGACTTTGCGCGTTGGCAAGGTACGAATACACGGCGTGACGACGTTACCGCAGTGGTGTTTTCGCTTTAGTAACGATAGCAAACTGACTTTACATAGCTTGATTGAAAAGGAACTGTAACCATGGATTTGTCACAAGCCATCATGTTGCGCAACAGTTTGCGAAACAACCATGTGATCATGGCCTACAACGGAACAGTGTCAGACGACCTGATGGTCACGCTGGCCGATTTGCTTAAAGAACGCCTGGTCGCCAATGACGATGTCAAGCGCTCAAAGTTGATTTTTGCCGTCTTCATGGAGGGTGTACAAAACCTGATTTGGCACGGTAAAGAGCATGAAGAAAATATGGGCATGATCTTGATCACCGAGCATGAAAAAGAAATCACCATCATGTGCGGCAATCGCATTGAAAAGGACAAGACCCAAGGGCTCAAAGACAGACTTGCACAAATTGAAGGGGCTGACAAAGACACCATACGCCAGATGTACCGCGACGGCATGGCGCATGCCAGCGAGCATGAAGGGCCAGGCTCGGGTTTGGGTTTGCTGGAAATTGCCCGTCGATCGACCCAGCCCATCAGCTACACCTTTGTCGATGTGGACGACCACAGCGTCGATTTCATACTCGCAGCAACTATCTAAGCACAAGGACCACGACATGCAGATCGCAGCCACAGACCGCACACCCGCCATTTCCCTGACACAAGATCCTTTGAAATTAAGCATCAGCGGCGAGTCTTTTCCAGAAGATGTATCGGCCTTTTACGGCGAGGTGATATCCGCCATCAACCAAATGCCCACCACTACCAAAGGCAAGCTTGATGTGGAGATGGCCATGGTTTACATCAACAGCTCCAGCATCAAGGCCATGTACCGCATCTTCGAGGGCTTGGACGCCTATCGCCAAGCAGGTAACGAAGTACAAGTGACTTGGAAAGCAGAAGCCGACGACGACATCATGCAAGAGCTGGGTGAAGACTTCAAAGATCGGTTTCAAGCATTGAATTTCACAGTTGAACAGCATGGCTGAAGAGGTCTTTGATCTTTACGATCGGGAAAAATTACTGCTGGCCGAAGGTCAAGCGATTCTCGAGAGTGCAGACCAAGAAGCAATCAAAGCGTTTGCCGAACGCTTGTTTGACCGCTTTTCCAAACTGGTGCGCGAAAACGAAGACTTAACCCGCCACTCCGACCGCCAAGAGCAAAGGCTGGTCAAACTCAACCGCAACCTGAAAACTCAAACCTTGGAGCTGGAACAACAGCGCAGCCGCTTGGAAGGCCTGTCGCTTCAACTGGCGAAGTATTTGCCTCCACAAATTCATGATGCTTTGTTTGCGGGCAAGTACGACACGCAAATTACCACGCAGCGTAAAAAGCTCACGGTATTTTTCAGTGACATCAAGGACTTCACCCGTACCGCAGAGTCTTTGCAACCCGAATCCCTCACCGAGTACTTGAACGAGTATTTTTCCGAGATGACGCAAATTGCTTTGTCCTATGGCGCCACCATCGACAAATACATTGGCGATGCGGTGATGCTGTTTTTCGGCGACCCAGAATCCAAGGGCGTGAAAGAAGACGCAAGAGCCTGCGTTGAAATGGCGCTAGAGATGCAAGAGCGCATGGTGGTGTTGCAAAACCGTTGGCGTGAGCGTGGCTTTGAAAACCCCTTTGTTATTCGCATTGGCATCAACACCGGCTATTGCAATGTCGGCAACTTCGGCTCAGACCAACGCCTGAGTTACACCATCATTGGCGGCGAGGTGAATGTGGCCCAGCGCTTAGAAGCCAGTTCAGACCCCGGTGGCATACTCATCAGCCACGAAACCTATGTCCAAGTGGATGACATGGTGGAGGTGGAAGAACGCCAAGCGGTGAACCTGAAAGGCATAGACCGCACCATCCGCACCTATGCGATTCGTGCAAGAAAAGCCGAGTCTGACAAACCCTTGCGCTTGAAGCACCCACAAGGGGTGCATATTGATTTGTCGCCGCAGTATTTGAACCACGACGACAGACAATTGATTGCCAAGCAACTCAAAACCCTGGCGGCACAATTGGAAACCCTTGACGAACGAGACGCCCAAGCATGACCGAGCTTTCTGCCAGTTTTGAAATTGATGTCGAACACCTGAAAGACCTGGGCGTGGTGGACGCCAATTCACCCAAGAGCATGGATATTTTTGCTTCGGGAAAACTCAATAGCAATGAGCGTTTGTATTTCAGCCTATGGGGCAGCAAATTTTTAAGCACTGCCAGCTTTGAAGCTAAGAAAAAAATTTACCAGCAAGGCGAAGACGTGGGTGTGGCTTACTTCGTTGTTTCAGGCAGTTTGTTGGCCGTGAATGGTCAAACCATTGAGCGCTTAGGTCCCGGCAGTGTGCTGTGCTTGGCTGAAGGTTTGGCTGGCTTGCCAGCACCTAAAACGGTTGTCACCGTGACGCCTGTACAGGCCCGCATCATTCCTTTGCACAAGGTGGATCACATGGTGCCCAACTTGCCCCATGCCATTCGGCAAACCATTCGCACCATGGTGGGACGCACTTTGGCCTTGAAAGAATTGCCCAAGGGTGTGTTGTGAGCGATTTCCCTACAGTCACTTTCCAAGCCGGTCAGCGCATTTTCAATGCAGGTGAAGCTGCGGACCACCTGTATTTCATCCAAGAAGGGGTTGTTCAATTGTTAGACGCCCAAGGTGCTGTGTTTGCGCAAATCTCCCAGGGTGAATCATTTGGTGAGCAAGCTTTTTTGAACGGCGGCATACGGGGTGCATCTGCCCAAGCCTTGAATGATGTGAGTTGCACCCAAATTGCCAGCGTAGAAGCTAACCGCTTGTTATCCGAGGCCTCTCCTTTGTTGGTTCCCGTGTTTGAAGCCTTGCTGCTGCAACAAAACATGCACAACGCTTTGCGTTCTCCCATGGGCTGATATCCACGATGCTGCCGTTTTACATCGCTACCTTGCACAACTTGCGCAGCAAATGGCCAGATTCTTGGCCTGGCTTGCCCATTGTTCTGAACGCCTGTATTCATCGACTGTGGCCCCAGGGTTCGCCTGTGTCGCACAGCCAAGTGGGGCAGTTGCTTCAAGCCGCCAGAAACATGGCTTTGCACATGGAGAACTTGGCGATGAACGCTGACACCGAGCCCTGTTACCACAACCGTTTGCATACCGCCGATGCTTTAACCGCCGTGTGCCTGTTGATGCTGGCCATCAAAGAGCAAGCTTTTGCCTTGTCCGACGAATGGGCTGCGGCCTTGTTGCTGGCCGTCACCTCGCACGATGTGCTGCACCCTGGTGGGGCCAATGCGTTTGTGCAAGAGTTTGAGCAACGTTCTGCGCATGAAATGCGAGGCATTGCACAAGGTTTGAATATTGATCCGGTATGGACAGACCGCGTGAGTGAACTCATTTTGCGCACCGACCCCACGCTGGTGGCAGCTAACCACGACAAAGTCAAAGATACGCCTTTCGAAATGAACTTGGACTGGGCGTGTGTGTTGATGAACGAGGCCGATATTTTGGCCAGCGCCACCTCACGCTATGGGCCTGAGTTGGGCCAAGCACTGGCGCAAGAGTGGGCGTTGAAAAACCACCCCTTGCATGAGGTGGTGGGAAGCTCTCAAGGACGGTTGCAATTTTTGACTTCGCTGCGGTTTTCAACGCCAGGCTCTGAGGCTTTTCACATGGCTAGCGAAGTGACGGCACAAATTGCGTCACTGCGAGTAGCTTAAATATCGTCCCGCAACGTGTAGGGCAGGGGATGCAAGGTCAAGCCAGCACCTTGGACGGTAGCCAAACCACCCGCCGCGTCTTCCAAAGCACTGGTTTGCAAACACACCAGCGCCCAATGCCCCTGCACAGGATGGTGACAGGCTTGGGCGACGACGCCAGAGGGTTGAGAAGAATCAGCAGCACTGAACACTTCTTGGCCAGCTTGTAGCGCCGCAGATGCCGAGGCAAGGTAAGCCCGACGCTTCAAGGTGCCGCGAAACTGGCTGCGAGCCACCACCTCTTGGCCGGGGTAGCAGCCCTTTTTGAAGTTCACGCCGTCTACCGATTCGAAGTTCAACATTTGCGGCACAAAGGCTTCGAAGGTGGCGGCTTGCACATCGGCCACGCCACTGAGCACCTCGGACAGCAGCCAATCGTGAAAGTCTAAGGCAGCTGTCGTTACAGCAGCACCCACAGGCACCACTTGCAATGCATGGCCATGCCCCTGTGCGGGGTACAGCCGCACAGTCCACGACTGGGGTTGCACCTGCAAAGACCACGGTGCTACACCCAAGGCAGCAGGCAGCGCATCGCCCAACAGGCCCCGTACCTCGTATTGCTCGGACACATCGTTCATCACCACCTTGGCCCGCAGCACAAACATGCGCAAGCGCTTCAAGGTTTGCGCCAGCAGGTCTTGTCGCAACACCAGCCAGACATCCTCGGGCGAGGTTTTGAAACCGATGAAACTGGCTTGCATACGCCCTTTGGCATTGCAAAACGCTGCCAGATGAGCTTGGTCGGGTGGCAACAGCAAAAAATCATTGCTGAGTTGGTTGTGCAAAAAGTTGGCAGCGTCTGCGCCTTGGGCGTGGAGGATGCCGAGGTGGGGCAGGGCGCAGCCACCTTGGGCGGAACCGAGCAAGTCTGGGAGAGCTACAAATGTATTCATGCCTCCATTATCATGGCCCCATCTTTTTACACCGCAGGAGCGGCAATGGCATGGTTTTGGCGAGGTCTGTGGATGACATTGGGCATGGGCTTGGTGGTGGCGGGTACGGCACTGTGGTGGGTTTTGCGTCCCCTGCCCATGGTCACGCAAACGGTGGATCTTTCTATCTCCTCAGGCTCAACGCCGCGCATGGTGGCCGCTCAAATTGCCGAATCCGGCATCGATGTGTCGCCCACGCTGATGTACTACCTCTTCAGGTTCAGCGGCCAGTCCAAGCTGATTCGTGCTGGCAGCTACGAAATCGCCAACACCACCAACGCTTGGGACTTGCTGCAAAAACTCGTGCGTGGCGAAGAAAACCTCATAGCCATCACGCTGGTGGAGGGCTGGACCCTGCGCCAATGGCGACAAGCGCTGGCCAAGGCCGAGTTTTTGAAGCACGACACCCAAGGCGACACCGATGAAGAACTGATGCGCCGCTTAGGCGTGGCTGAGGTGCCTGGTGAAGGGCGGTTTTTTCCAGATACTTATATGTACGGCAAAGGCAGCAGTGATGTAGCGGTGTTGCGCCGCGCCATGAAAGCCATGGACACGCAACTGGCACAGGCATGGGCCCAACGCGACATGGGACTGCCTTTACAAAACCCACAAGAGGCTTTGATCTTGGCCAGCATTGTGGAGAAAGAAACCGGCAAGCCCTCGGACCGCGCCATGATTGCCAGCGTTTTTCATAACCGCTTACGCATCAATATGCCGCTGCAAACCGACCCCACCGTCATCTACGGCATGGGGGCTGCCTTTGACGGCAATTTGCGCCGCGTCGACTTGCAAACCGAACATCCTTGGAACACCTATGTGCACAGGGGCTTGCCGCCCACACCCATCGCCATGCCGGGCAAGGCCGCATTGCTGGCCACCTTACAACCCGCCACCAGCAAAGCGCTTTACTTTGTGGCACGCGGTGACGGCAGCAGCCAGTTCAGCGAAACCTTGGAACAGCACAACGCCGCTGTCGACCGCTACCAGCGCAACCCAGCCCAGGCACAATAAGCGGCATGAACCGCGGGATTTTCATCAGCTTTGAAGGCATAGACGGCGCAGGCAAATCCAGCCATGTGCAGGCCGTGGCCGATGCCTTTACCCATGCCAAGCGCCAAGTGGTGCTGACCCGCGAGCCTGGTGGCACCCCCTTGGCTGAAAAACTGCGTGACATGGTGCTGCACGACGCCATGGACCCGTTGAGCGAAGTGCTCTTGATGTTTGCCGCGCGGCGTGACCATTTGCAGCAAGTGATTGAACCCGCTTTGGCCCGAGGCGATGTGGTGGTCTGCGACCGCTTCACCGACGCCACCTTTGCCTACCAAGGCGCTGGGCGCGGTTTTGACCTGAAGGTGTTGTCTCAGTTAGAGCAATGGGTACAAGCCTTGCCCAGCGGCGGTGTGCGTCAACCCGACCTCACCTTGTGGTTTGCGCTAGACCCCGCCATTGCCGCCGAGCGCTTAAGCAAGGCCCGTGTGCCCGATCGCTTCGAGGCCCAGCCCGCCGCGTTTTTCGCCCAAGTTCACCAAGGCTATCTCGACAGGCTGCAAGCCGATCCCACGCGTTTTGCCCGCATCGATGCATCGGCGGCGCTGGACGCTGTGCGCAGCCAAGTCATGCAAGTGCTGAAAGAGCGCCTTCACCTGAAAACCACGCCATGAGCGCCTTGGCACCTTGGTTGCAAACCTCTTTGGAAAACCTGCTGCCCCGCGCGGGTCATGCTTGGCTGATCCAAGGCTCTTCAGGTTTGGGGCAGTACGACCTGGCCTTGGCCTTGGCACAAAGCTGGCTGTGTCACAGCCCCACGTCGCAAGGTGCGTGTGGCACTTGCCCCAGTTGCCACGGCATTGAGGTTCGTGTCCATGCCGACTTTCGGGTGCTGATGCCCGAGACCGAAGCGCTAGAGCGAGGCTGGCCTTTGGGCGAGAAAGCCCAAAAAGACATTGACGATAAAAAACGCAAACCCAGCCGCGAAATTCGGGTGGACGCCCTGCGCGACATGCTGGACTTTTGCCACATGACCCGCTCGGGCGAGCGTGGCAAGCTGGTATTGATTTACCCCGCCGAGCAAATGAACACGGTCACTGCCAACACCTTGCTCAAAACCTTGGAAGAGCCGCCACCCGACACCCGCTTCATTTTGGCTACCTCCGCGGCCCATGAGTTGCTGCCCACCATCCGCAGCCGTTGTTTGGTCTATACCTTGAACTGGCCCGAATCGGCCCCCGCCTTGGCTTGGCTCACTGAGCAGGGTTTGCCTCAGGCTGAGGCCGAGGCTTTGCTGCGTGTGGCAGGCGGCAGGCCGCACGATGCCTTGGCCTATTTCAATGACGGCATGAAAGCCAAAGACTGGGCAGGCTTGCCCAAGTTGCTGTTGCGTGGCGAAGCTGGTCTGCTGGCCGATGCAGCGCCCGCCATGGTGTTGCCGGTGCTGCAAAAGCTTTGCCACGATATGCAAGCCTTGGCCTGTGGTGCCGCGCCGCGCTATTTCAACGCCAACGATCTGCCGCCGCCCAAAAGTTTGAACACCCTGACCCTGTGGTCACGGGAGTTGATGGACAGCGCCCCGAGCGTTGACCATCCCTTCAACCCGGGCCTGTTGTTACAAGCTTGGGTCAGCCGTGCCCAACGTGCTTTGAATGCCGCCTGAACCATGTACACCGACTCACACTGCCACCTGAATTTCCCCGAACTCCAAGCCAATTTGGTCGATATTCGTCAAGCCATGCAAGAAGCCCAGGTTACCCGTGCGCTCTTAATCAGCACGCAAATGGAAACCTTCCCTGATGTGAATGCCATGGCCGTGGCGCATGACAATTTTTGGTGTACTGCCGGCGTTCATCCTGATGAGGAAGGTGTTCAAGAGCCCACACTGGACGATTTGCTGGCCATGGGCCGCCACCCCAAGGTGGTGGGCATTGGCGAAACCGGCTTGGACTACTACCGACTGGGCGAGCGAACAATGGCAGACATGGAATGGCAGCGTGAGCGCTTTCGCCGCCACATTCGCTGCGCCCAAAGCCTGCGCCTGCCCTTGGTGATTCACACCCGCAGTGCCAGCGCCGACACCTTGGCGATATTGAAAGAAGAGGGCGAAGATGGTGGCGCTCAGTCTGTCGGCGGCGTCTTTCATTGCTTCACCGAAACCGCCGAGGTGGCCCGTGCCGCCTTGGATTTAGGCTTTTACATCTCTTTCTCGGGCATCCTCACTTTCAAGAACGCCCAAGATTTGCGCAATATTGCGGCTTGGCTGCCGCTGGAGCGTATGTTGATCGAAACCGACAGCCCCTATTTAGCTCCCGCGCCGCACCGTGGCAAAACCAATAACCCTTCCCTTGTGCCTTGGGTAGCCAAGCAAATAGCCACCTTGCGCGGCATCTCCCCAGAAGAGGTCGCCAGCCACACTTCAGCCAATTTTGACCGATTGTTCAGCGGGGTTTTAAGTTGAAGTATTACTTTAAATATTCAATTTTCAGTATTGTTTTAATTGGATATTTTCCAGTTAATGCTGGCTCCTATGAGGATTTTTTCAAAGCCTTAGAACTTGACCAACCCGAGGTTGTGCAAAAGCTTTTAGAGCGAGGTTTTGACCCCAACAGCCCCAACCCCCAAGGCCAACCGGCGCTGATGCTGGCCATGCAAAAGTCATCCAACAAGGTCGCCGAGGTGCTGCTGAACTGGAAAACCACCAACCTCAGCATTTCCAACCCGCAAAGCGAAACGCCGTTGATGCTCGCGGCCATCACCAACCAACTGGTGTGGGCCCAAAAGCTGATCGATAAAGGCGCAGATGTGAACCAAAAGGGCTGGACGCCGCTGCATTACGCCGCCACCAAGGGGCACATCGAGATGATGCGCTTGCTGATGGAACACCATGCCTACCTTGATGCCGAGTCCCCCAATGGCACCACGCCGCTGATGATGGCAGCGCACTACGGCACGCCCATGGCGACCAAATTGCTGCTGGAAGAGGGCGCTGACCCACGCTTAAAAAACCGGCTTGGCATCAGTGCGCTAGAGTTTGCTCGCAAGGCCAACAAGCCTGAATCCGCTCAATATATAGAGGCATTTGAGGCGGCTTGGAACACCAAATACCCCGTCAAACCATGATTTTTAGGGTGTGCTGCGGCTCAGCACCACTGCGCCACGCAATTGGCCAGGCTGGTAACCCACCGCTTTATCGTTGGGGTAAAGCTCATTGAGTTTGGCCTTGACCTCGGGGCTGATCTGATCAGGGCTGCCGTGGCAAGACACGCACATCGGCTGCAACACAATAGGCTTAGCAAAGTGAAATTCTTTGCCGGATGCCGTGTTGACGGTTTCAGAAAACTCGATGTCAGCAGGCTTTTCGCCACGGGCCAAAGCTGCATCAAACTGCGCCAAGGCCTTGGCTTGCCAGTCGTTGGGCACGCCCATGACTGGATTGCGAGCCCGTGTGCCCACACGGCTGATCTTGGCTTGGCTGTTTGTTGATGCACGGTTGGCGATGTCTGGGGCTTGCAAATGACACACGCCAATCGCATTGATGGGACCGCCTTCGGCCATGGAGGATTGAAGTTTTTGCCCCAGTTCTTTCAACATGGCTTGGGTGACGGCGCGGCTTTGGGTGAGCATGTCGCTGTCTTGGGCTTGCGCTTGAAGAACGGACAAACCCAATAAACACAGGGCACAGAGCTTGGTATGGCGTTTCATGGCAGCACCTTAGTTAGTTAACATAATATACATCGTATTAAATTAATAAGATGCTCAAGGTTTCAGGGTCAGCAGGCTGGCTTGGGTCTGAGGGTTCATTTGCAGCGGTCTGTAATTGCCCGTGGCCCATTCATGCGACATGTCTTTGTAGTGCTCCGAACCAATCACGCCACTTTGGCCGGTTTGGTAAATGAACAAGGAGTTTTGCAAATCGCTCAAGTCGTAAATGGCTCGCATGGACGGCGCATGGCGGCTGGCAAATGGCTCACGGGTTTCGTTGAGCCAATAAGTGCCGACATTGACGGTGAATGGGTCGCCTGGGCTGGGCTCAACCACATCCAACCATTTCGCCAGAAATGGCGACTGACCCAAAGGCCGGTGGCTGCTGATGGCCTTGTGTGCCTTGCCCCATTGCCAATGCGCCAGATCCTTGCCTTGCTCCTTAGACAGACGGTCCAAAGCACGTGTCAAAGCTTCGCTGGCTTGGTCAGCACAGGATTTAGGCGCACACCACCCAGCGTCTTGCTTGGCCATGGTGGCTTCCAAGAAACTGCGGAAATGACGCTTGCCGTACTGCGATTTAAACAGCTCCTTGCCCAGTTTGGGTTCAACCAAAGCGCGGGTCAATTCATCTGCCCAGTAAGCAAAAATCAAGGGAGCTGCGTCCTCGGTCTTCATTTCGCCATTGAAACTTTGCAATACCTTCATGGCAGCGGGTGCCAAAGCATGGCTGGAATTGGCGGCCAAAAGATGCGGCAACAAGCGCTGTGTCGACAAAGACAGCACGTCGTTTTGCATGGCTTTCATGCTCTCAATATCGTGCTGGGGTTTGTCGTTGATCAAAGTGGTGATGCGCTCCATGCGGTGCGGCGCCACCCAATCTTGGCCCAAGAAATGGGGATAGCCCTCGGGCGTGATGCGCTGGTTGGCGGTGGCGATCCAGCCCTTTTCACCCAAGTCTTGCGGGGTTTGCTCCAAGGGCAACCAGCCAGCCCAGTCGTACTTGGCGTCCCAACCGGGTGCGGGTGCCATGCCCATCAAATCGTTCTCTGGTTTGCGAACAGGCACTTTTCCAATGGCTTTGTAAGCGATATGGCCTTGAACATCGGCCACAACCACGTTTTGCATGGGCGAGTGGTAATCCTTGAAGGCCTCCAAAAATTCGCTGACATTGCCTGCTTGGCTGCCACGCATACCAGCCACCAAGGTGCGGTTGTCCACATCCAACGCCGACCAACGCAGAGCTAAGACAAATTTGCTGGTGTCGATGATGTCGGCATGGGCGCTTTGTGCATCGCTCAGCACAGGTCCATGGCGGGTGCTTCGCACGGTGTAAGGCAGGTCGGCCATGCCTTTGACACGAATGGTTTCTTGCCGCGTTTCAAACGCTTGCCAGCCCTCGGGCGTTTGGTACTGCGAGGGGTTGGCAGGGTTGATTTTTTCCAAGTACAGGTCTTGCACATCGGGACCGGTGTTGGTGAAGCCCCAAGCCACGCGAGCGTTATGGCCCAAAACCACCAAAGGCATGCCCGGCAGCGTGGCGCCAATCACGTTTTGGTCGGGCGACTGTAAATGCGCATAAAACCAAATCGCAGGTGTGCCCAAACCCAGGTGCGGGTCGTTGGCCAGCAAAGGCTTGCCCGAAGCGGTTCGCTCGCCCGAGATCACCCAGTTGTTGCTGCCCTTGCCTTCCACCAAGCCAGGCTCGCCTAAAAACGGCAGCGACAAACTGGCCACCTGCGATGAAGCGGTATTGCCTGCGCTGCTTGTCTTGGTACTGTACACACCTAAGTCTTTGTATAGCTTGGCCAAGTCCACCTTGGTGGCGGGAGGCTCTCCGGGGTAGCCGGCGTACAAATCCCATAAACGCGGGGTATCCAGCACCTTGGCCACGCTCAAGCGGGATATTTCTTGGCCCCAGTTGCCGCCCAAATCCAGCGCCATCATCAGCGCCCAACCCACGCTGTCGGCCGGCTCCCACGCCACGCCGCTGCGACCACCGGGTTTGGTGCCCAGCAATAAAAATTCGGGCGACAAGGTTTGGTTGCCTGAGGCGTAAAACGCCTGAATGCCTTTGCTATAGGCCTGCAACGTGGCTTTCACATCATCGGGGTAGGAAGCGTATTGCTTTTGTGCTGCTTGGTAAATGCCCAAGGTACGCAGCAGTTTGTCGACCGGCAAAGCGGCTTCACCCAAAATCTCGGCCAATTCGCCGTGCATGATGCGGCGATTGAACTCAAGTTGCCAACCGCGTTCTTGGGCATGGGTAAAACCCAGCGCAAACGCAGTGTCGGCCATAGAATCGCCCTGAATATGCACCACACCTGCACCGTCGCGCGACACCTTGACGGTGGACTTCAAGCCAGCCAAACGCAGCGTGCCCTCGTGCTGAGGTTGCGCTCTCATCAGGTACACACCGACAGCACCCAGCACCACCAGCACCAAGGC
>CAMDKR010000010.1 GCA_945901225.1 Bordetella parapertussis
CCGTACTCAGCAGTGGTGACATGGCCCACCTCTTCGCCTTGGTACATCACCGCTGCACGCTCATCGCCCAAGTACCTGTCGGTGTCAATCTTTACCTTCAAGCTGCAATAGCTGAAGATGCCCTCGGTGACCACCGTCACCATGTCCACACCCTTGGACTTGGCGGCGACGATGAAGGGTGCAGGTTTGTAATCCGGGTAAGTGGTGGATGCGCCAATGCCAGTGACAAACACGCCGCGCTCTGCGCTGTCCACAGAGGCCAAAGTTTGGGGGGAAGTTTCAGCGTCTGGCCGCGCTTGCAAGGACAGAGGTTCAGTACTTTGTACTTGTTGACTCAAAAACACCACGGGGTCCAAGCGCACCAGCAAGCCATCGTGGTTGGCATAGCGGTCACACGCACCGACTCGCCCTTCAGAGATATGACACAGCACCGGACAGGCATTGCATTCCACCTTGCCCTCACGCACCGGCCCATGACGAGGTTCAACCCTTTGCAAACCCAAAGGTTGACCTGCCTCCGTGCTGGGCAGTCCGTCGGTATGGGTGTTGCTGGGGTTGCTAGGTAAGGCCATGCCCTATTATGCGCGGACGCGTGGCAGAATCATTTTCCAACGCAAGCATTCAGGAGACGTCCATGGCCACCGCCACCGCAGAAGAAGCCTCAGGCAAAGTCGTCATCAAGAACATCGGTTTGCTGCTCTCGGGCGACATCGACCAACCCATTTTGCAGGCCGACACCATCGTGGTGATGGATGGGCTTATCACCGCTGTGGGGCGCTTCAAGGATGTGGACACCGAAGGCGCCAAGACCACCATCGATGTGCAGCAGACTTGTGTGGCGCCTGGCTTGATCGACAGCCATGTGCATCCGGTGTTTGGCGACTGGACGCCACGGCAAAACCAAATTGGCTGGATTGACTCCACCATGAACGGCGGCGTGACCACCATGGTCTCGGCCGGTGAGGTGCATTTGCCCGGTCGCCCCAAAGACATCGTAGGCCTCAAAGCCTTGGCCATCACAGCGCAAAGGGCGTTCAGCAACTTTCGCCCTGGTGGCGTGAAAGTGATTGCCGGTGCACCCATCATCGAAAAAGGCATGACCGAGCATGACTTCCAAGAGTTGGCCGCTGCAGGCGTGACCCTGTTGGGCGAAGTGGGCTTGGGTTCGGTCAAAGCAGGTTATGAAGCCAAAGAGATGGTGGCCTGGGCACGCAAACACGGCATCCAAAGCACCATTCACACGGGCGGCCCCTCCATCCCTGGTTCGGGCTTGATTGACAAAGACGTGGTGCTTGAAGCCGACGCCGACGTGATTGGCCATATCAACGGTGGACACACTTCGCTGTCTGAGGCCCATGTCTGCGAGTTGTGCGAAAAGTCCAGCCGTGCGATTGAAATCGTGCACAACGGCAATGAGCGTGTGGCCATCGCTGCAGCCAAAGCTGCGCTGGAACTCAAATGCCCGCACCGCGTCATTTTGGGTACCGACGGGCCTGCAGGCTCGGGCGTACAACCTTTGGGCATGTTGCGCATGGTCGCCTTGTTGTCCAGTCTGGCGAACATCCCTGCTGAGTTGGTATTTTGTTTTGCCACCGGTAACACGGCGCGTATTCGCAACTTGAATTGCGGCTTGGTTGAAGTGGGCCGTGCCGCCGACTTTGTGTTCATGGACCGTGCGCAAGAAACCGCTGGGCGCACGCTGCTGGAGAGCGTGCAACTGGGTGACATCCCAGGCATCGGCATGGTGATGATTGACGGCTTGGTGCGCTGCCACCGCAGCCGCAACACGCCACCTGCGACGCAAGTGCCGGTGGTGGTGCATTGAGCACTCTCACCAACCCAAGCAGCCCACCGACTCTGCATATCGCTGATGGTGTCGCCACCATCACCTTGAACCGCCCCGCACAGCGCAACCGCTTGGAAAACGCTGATCTGGGCTTGCTGTTGCAATATTTCGATCAGATTAACCAAGACATGAGCGTCAAGGTGGCGGTGCTGACCGCTAATACCCACGGACACCCCAAGCCGGTGTTTTGTGCGGGCTATGACATCGGTGGTTTCAGCGATGCCGATCACGGCTCCACCGCTTTTGAAAAAGTGCCTGAGGCTTTAAACCAGCTGCGTCCCATCACTGTCTGCGCGTTGAACGGCAGCATCTATGGCGGCGCCACCGACTTGGTGCTGGCCTGCGATTTGCGGTTGGCGCTAGAGGGTATCGAGTGGCGCATGCCTGCCACCGCCTTGGGCTTGCACTACTACCCCAGCGGTTTGCAACGTTATGTCAGCCACTTTGGCATTGCCGCCGCGAAGCGAGCCTTTCTCACGGCGCGGGTTTTTTCTTCGAAGGATTTGCAAGCCTTGAGATTATTTGAAAGCTTTTCCTCTGCCGCAGATTTTCCAGTGCAACTTCAATCACTCGTCAACGATGTGCTGGCCTTGGCACCGCTGGCTGCACAAGCCATGAAGCGTTCGCTGAATGAAATTGCCGCCGGTCACTACGATGAAGCAACGCTGCGTGAGCGTGAAGCACAAAGCAGCCGCACCGAGGATTTTGCAGAGGGTGTGAAAGCGTTTGCAGAACGAAGAAAGCCGGTGTTCAAAGGGCGCTAGCTCAAGCCCTTCTGGGCATACGAAACGGCAACATGGCTTGCACAACGGGCGACACCAAGCGCGACATGGTGATGCTTTCGTGGAAGCTTTGCACCTGTTCCCCCAATAAATGGCTGTGCAGCAAAGCCCGTTGGTAAAACGGTGTGTCCTCCAATTGCTCGGCCACCCGCACACCGCCATCGCTGCGCATACGTCTGCTCAGTCGCCACAGGGTGGAGGGCAAGGTTTGCCGCTCAGGCGCAAGGAATGGCAAGACCTCGCCTTGGGGTGTGAAGCGCAACGCAAGCAACTTGTCACCTTGAGGTGTTGTGCCTTGAACGTCATACATCACAGCCGTGCTGCCGTCACTCATGGGACTGCGAGACCAGTCCCATTCGCTGCACGATCTGTCGATGGGTTCATCGCCTTCGTTGGAATCCAAATACCCATTGCCCGACCAGCTTTGGCCAGGGCTCGAGAAGGTCGCTTCCACCCGCGCACTGGGTGCAATCGGTCCCCAGCGGTGCAAGCCTTGAGAGTCAATGGCGGTGCTGAAGTTAAACAAACCTTGGGGATGCACCCTCACCTGCCCTTTGACGCTGTGCGGAAAAGGTACACCCACTTCGTTGATATCGATCACCAGTGACTGCCCGTCCCAGCGCAATTGGCTGGGCCCTATCGTGAACTGCTGTGCATCGCGGTGGCAGTGTGCCGCGCCTCGCTCGGTCATGGTCCAGCGTTTGGCATGGCGTGAATACAGCGCCACATTCAAACAGCAAAAATTGTTCGGGTCGGGTTGGGCACCACCGCGCCGCGCCCAGGCGTAATAAGGGGAAAACACACTGCCCACGAAAGCGATGATGGTCAGGCCATGCTGGCCGTCGTCGCTCAGTGCGTCAAGGTACCACCAGAGGTAGCCCCCGCTTTGGACAATTTGGTCAAACCGAGGTTGTCCATCAGGGCCGCGGCCGCCAGTTGGCCCGACATGGCCGCCATCGGCACCCCCGGGCCCGGATGCACGCTGCCCCCCGCCAAGTACAGGCCCGGCACTTGGGCTTTCGCGTTCGAGCGGGCGAATGCTGCCATCCATCCATGTGTGGCTTGGCCATACAAGGCCCCGCCCGTGGCTGGAAACAGTTGGTGAAAGTCCTGAGGTGTGGTGCGAATGCATGATGACGAAGGCTCCAACTGTAATGACAAGCCACAACGCGCCAACAAGTCTTGGCTGCTGGCGGTGCAATCGGCCAACTCTTGCGGGGTAAAGCTGCGCTTGTCGCCATTGGCTGGCGCATTGACCAAACACAGCAATCGTTCAGCCCCGTTCACTGGCTCGCCCGTGCCACGGTCTTGGGCGCAAACATAGACCGTGGGCTGCGATGGCAACTTAGCTTGCTGAAAAATAGCTTCAAATTCTTGGCTGTAGTTAGACCTGAAAAACACATTGTGTCTGTCCAAGGCCAAGCCTGAGCTAGGTGTGTGCATGGACCAGGTGACAGCAGACAAAGAGCGTGCTTGTTTTTTACCTGCCACGGCAGCTTTGACGCCAGACCCAAGCAAGCCTTGGCGCAAGGCCGCAATATCGCCATTGAACACCACGCTATCGGCTCGCAAGCTATCTCCACTTTGCAAGCGCACACCCGAGACACGACCTTGCGACAGCTCTATGCGCTCGCATTCTTGGCCCAGCATGAAACGCACCCCCCTTGCCTGACCTAAACGCTGCAAGCATTGCGCCAGAGCATGCATGCCCCCTTGCACCGCCCACACGCCGTCCATCTCTACTTGGGCAATCAACATCAAGGTGGCAGGTGCCTGCCATGGTGAAGAACCGCAGTAAGTGGCATAGCGGGCAAAGAGTTGACGCATACGGGGATCGGTGAAATGCTTGCCCAAACTTTCCCAGAGACTGCGCATGGGCCCCACAGAGGCCAAAGTGGCCAAACCACGCGGCCCCAGTCCCGCCATCATCTGCGCCATGGTGGGCGATGGTGAACGGATGAAAGGCCCCTCCAAAGCGTCATAGACCGCACGGGTGGTTTTGCAAAATTCCACGAAACGCTTGGCTTGCTCAGGACCCGCAAAACGCGCCACTGCATCTACCGATTTTTGAGGATCGGCGTATAAATCAAGTTGCGAGCCGTCTTCCCAAAAGTGGCGAGCCAACACGTCCAAACGTTGGACAGTCAATTGACTTTCTAAGTGTGTGCCTACCGAGGCCATGATCTGGTCAAACACCCAACGCATGGTGAACACCGTGGGACCACTGTCCACAGCAACCCCATTGGGCATGAGTTGGCGCATTTTCCCGCCAACCTGATCGGCCTTGTCAACGACAGTCACCGACAAACCTTGCTGGGCCAGTTGCAATGCGCTGACCAATCCTGCCATGCCAGCACCAACCACAACCACTTTGTGTTCAACCATGGGCCACCACCTCTTGCGGCATGAGCCACTCACCCACGGTGCGCAACAAGCGCATTCGAACAAACATGGATTCGGAGAAAAAATCGTTTTTATAAGCAGCGGCAATGGCTTGTTGGTGGGCACCCGTGTGGGCGTAGTCGAGCATGGCTTGGGTGTCCCGCCACACGCTGAAGGTGCATTGGCGCACCAGCGGTGCCTCACCCAAGCCCATGGCCACAGAGCAACCTGGCGCTTGACTCAAATCGGCCTGAGCCGCTGGTGCATAGCGCCAAAACGCCACCGCTTTGGCAGGTCGAATGCTGGCTCGGGTGATGGCGGCCATCGCAGGGTTAACTGGCTCAAAAGCGTAGTGACCCAGCTTATCGTCTGGCGTGACTGCAAAAGTACGACCGTCCCAAGCGCCTTTGCACGAAGTGATGGCCAATAAACTGGCTTGGCATTGCCTCGCACGTTCTTGGTAAGCAGCAAGCCACGGACCGTTTAAAAATGTGTCTGCGTTATCCGCATGGTCAAAGACACAAATCAAGCCTTGGTGAGAGGCGCTGGGGCGCAAGCTGAAACCGCCTTGGTGACCACTGCCCATGACTTTGGTGAAAAGCAATCCAGGCGTCTCTTTGAACGCAGAAGCACCCTGTACCAAGCGCAACCAACCCCAGCCTTGGTGGGCCCTTAAATAATCCACCAAGATAACCACAACCACCCCCGAGACAGCAAGAGACACGGGATCTTGGTTGACCATGGGTGTCTCATGCCGCTGGGGTTGACTGCTGCGGTGCAGTGCTAATTGCCAGCCACTTGGGCGGATTTGCCAGAGGGCGCTGACAGCTCGGGGAAGTCTTTGAGCATCTTTGCACCGTTAAGTGGCTTGTAAGCACCTTGGTGGCAAGTTGCACAGTTCACCTTGGCCACGTCGCCTAACTCGCCTTTACGGTGCTCGGGGAAGGTGTCGGTCAGCGGCTCCATATAGCCCTTGTTCAGGTCCCGCGCCATGCGTATGCCGTGCCATGCTGTGGCCCGTTGTGGCGGACTGTTTTCCCAACTCTGGAAGGAACGTGAATTGTGGCAATAGGTGCAATTGACGCCCAGACCTTCCGACATATGCGACATCAGTCCATACGTCCACTCGGTTTGCTTGGTGGACTGGCGGTTACCTGTGGGCAATGCCGTTGGGCCATTCACGCGAATATTGAGATCACCAAGCAAAAACGGTGTGAACGGGTCGTTAGGCAAAGAAGACAAATTCACCACCCTGGCTGGCTCGTTTTGGCCAGCTTTGTCACCCATGAAGTTGGACCCATAAGGCTGGTGATTGGCCGTGAACCAAATTTCGCTGGGCACAGGTTTTCCTCGGTGGCAGGTGTAGCAAGTCACGCCTGTTTCTGCAACGTGGGGTTTCCATTCGCTGTTGATGTACTGCGTCATCTGCAACATGCGACGCGCCACCACCTTGGTGTACTTCTCGTCGTCAGCAAAGTTGGCAGGGTTGTGACAGTAGACACAACCACCGTCGTTAGGCGACACCCATGCCGTCATGGAGACCATGAGGCGGTTGAATTGCGCCACGCTCAAGTCGCCCAAGACCTTGACATTTTTATAAGCTTGACCCGCTTTGGGGCCCTCGCCTGAGGCTGCTGGCAAAGCAACCGGTGCTTGGTTGGCTTCGGTTTTCACTTCCAACAAGCGTGGGTTGTAAACCTGCACCATGCCGGTTCCACGGTAGCCGTGTTGAACACTGTCTTGAAAAGGTCTTTCACACGCGGTGAGCAACAAAATCGCAGACAGGCCAGCGGTGTAGCTTGCCAAGCGTCGTAAAAAGCACATGGACTTCATGGTTTAACTCCCAAACTCAGAGCCGGATCGATGACCGGTGGGAAAACATTGGGATAGGGTGGTGCCACACCGTGTTTGATGGCCCACAAATACCAGTTGTCCACCACGGTGCCCGTCAGCAAAATACCAATACCGCCAGTGATAGGACACAAAACCGCAAACCACCAAGCCCAGCGGTGAATGGATTCCATGGATGCGTTAAAGCCCATGGTCCAACGCCAAAATAGGCCAGCACGTTCCGACGCGGTACCGCGGTCGACAATTTGCTCGATCTCGCGTTCTCCCCCATAACGGGTGACCGCCAAGATGGTGGCGCCGTGCATGGCGAACAACAACACAGAGCCATACAAGAACACAATACTCAAGGCATGGAAGGGGTTGTAGAAAAGATTGCCATAGCGAATCGACAAAGCAGCTGTCCAGTCAAGGTGGGGGAAGATGCCATAAGGCACGGCCTCACCCCAAGAGCCCATCAGGATGGGGCGGAAAAAGCCCAAGACAAACATTAACCACAAGGCAGCCGCAAAAGCCCACGCCACATGCGTGCCCAGCCCCAGTTGTATGGCGCGGCGGTAAATACGCACCCACCACAGCAACACCGAAGCGCTTAAGAAAATGCCACAAATGAGAAACCAACCGCCTTGGTTCAATGGCGGCCACGATAAGCCGTACTCGGGAGGAGGCGGTTCCAGGGCCAGCCAAAACAACTGGCGGACAAATTGCACGGGATCGTAATTGACCGAGGCCAACATGTTCATGCCAATGATGTTGAAGGCGATCAAGCCGCAGATGAGCGAAGCCAGTCCCAAACCCCCCAAATAAATGGGGCCGATTTGCGCATTACCGATCTTGCCCAAAAGCCAAGAAATACCGGGTTGCCCCGAACGTGGGCTGTTGCCAGGGCCTAAGGCCTCGCCATGGTGCACAGGGCCGCTGGCCTGTACGGTGGTGAATAGATTGAGATAGTCAGCCATGATTGAGTTCCTCTTTTTTCATTAAGGCCACTGAGACCAAATCGGCAGGTTCAACCACCAGCCCCACCATTCAGGCCAACCGCGACTCCAGAAGGGTCCGCTGATGACAATGCAAAGCGCACTGAACAACACCGCAGCCAAGGCCAAAAATACGCCTAAACGATGGATGCCCAAGGTGCCAATGGAATAACCAATGATGTCGCGGAAAAAAGTGTCTTCATGCTCTGGGGTCTTCACCACTTGGCCAGCGCCTGGGTTGGTGGCAGACAAAATCAAAGCACCATGCAGAGACAAAGCCAAGGTGGTCGCAAAGAAAAAACTCACCGCCAGCATGTGTGCCGGGTTGTAGTGAAAGTGCAGGTATTGATAGCCCACGTTGGACACCCAATCGAGGTGACTGTAAATACCGTAAGGGAAACCATGGCCCCAAGCACCCATCAAAACAGGTCGAATGACATTGAGGGTGAAGTAAGCGAATATGGCCACACCAAACATAAAGGGCACATGAAAGCCCATGCCCAGTTTGCGGCAAATTTCAACCTCGCGCAACATCCATGAAACGAAAGCGCCTAGGGCACAAACCGTGATGATTTGCCACAGCCCCCCTTCTTGCAAAGGTGCGAAACGCAAACCATAAGACAGATCGGGAGGGGCAATACTGATTTGCCATAAATTCCAAGTGGGGCCAAGAGCCGCTCCCCACAAAATCATGGCCGTACCAAGAAATGCAAAGAAGATGGTCGTGACGCCGAAGAAACCGACATAAAACGGACCTATCCAAAAGTCGAACAGGTCACCTGCCAGCAACGTTCCGCCGCGCACTCGGTATTTTTTTTCAAAGCTGAGCATGGCCATGATGTAGCCCTCCTGCTGCAAGTGTTGGTAAGAGAAAAAATTTAAAAATGCAGATGCTGCAGTTCTTTACAGAACTGGCAGCACCTGCGGTACTGCCAACTTTCAGGACTTCGCTGCAGGAACTGCCGCAGGCATAGGCGAGTTTTGCGCCGATGCTGAAGCGGGTTTCTTTGCACCGTCTAGCCAGTTGAATTTGTTGGTACTGAGCAAAATGAGGTGAATCATCGCTGCCAAGCCAAACAGAAAAATACCTTGCACGACCATTGCACGCAATGGGTCATAAAGTCGCCAAACTCTCCACATAATGGTTCTCCTAAATGATGTGGGACATGAACGTGTAAACCGAGGCTTTCACACCTGCAAATACATTAGTCATGTTCTCCGCGCCTGGCAGCCAACTCTTCCATTGCAGTCCGACCAGTTGGCCAAAAACCGCAAAAGAAAGAAGTACGACAAAACAAGGCACAAAGATCAGGACAAACGCTATCTTTTCATCCAAACCGTGAGGTTTGTAAGAGACTTGAGAAGTGTGAGAAATCATGGTTTAACTCCGTTCGGTGAAAAAAACCTGCCTTAGACGAACCAGGGCCGCCATGCCCAGACCAGGATGTGAGCCACCACAGCGACAGCTGTGAAGCCAACTAATCCCTGAATCCAGTAATGGTGGAACTCCTGAGCCTCTTCGTCAGTCAGTCCGGATATGGAATTCGGATGGTTTGACATGCGATGCTCCTTCAACAAAATGGCCGTGAGGCCAACGCTGCGCCCAACCCGCGCAACCTGGGCAGCCGCAGCAGATGCCACGACATCGGGGTCATTTCGTACACGGCTGCATACGAAAGAAATTTATGTTGACTCATGCGGGCTCTCCCAAGCCAAGCTCGGCACCGGCTTGCTGCACATGGGCCAGCGTGACCAGCTCTTCGCCTTTGTCACGTGCCTTGCCCTCGGCCAAATCGCGCAGTCTCTTGGCGGCAGAAATTTGCACCAGTACGGGTTGGCCCGCCACCAAAGCATGCAATTTGTTCTGCGCCGCGTCGTCCCAAGGTGTGTTGTTTTGGGCACCAGTGATGCCACGTGCCAAAGTGGCGTCGACTTTGTCCATGTCTGTGCCCAGCGGCAAGATGTGAAACAAGGCGTCAAACAAGCAGTTGCAACACTCTTGGATCAAATAGGTGGCACCGCTGTAGCCCATGAAGGGGGTACCCGTATGGCGGCGAATGATGGCGCCAGGGAAAGAAGCTGGAATGAAAGAGGCTTTCATGGGGCCACTGCTGCCCGCCTCGGCCAAGTACATGCGCTCGTTGTAGCTGCCAAACAAAATGAGCGGCATTTGCTTGTGGACCAACTCACGCACTTCGGCGTTGTCGGTTTTTTGGCCGGGCAAGCGCGACACCGCAAATTTGCAGGGCATGCCCATTTCGGTTTCCAAAAACTTGCGAATGCCTCGGGCATAGGTGTCGGTGGCCACCACCGCAAAACTGGCAGTGGCAAAGAAATCTTGGGTGACCGAGCGCCACAAATCCCACACCGGCTTGATGGTGGTGTGGCGTTCGCGCTGAATGAATGGCTCGGGGTCCAGATCTAACAATTCACCTAGCTTGCGCAAAAACTTGGTGGTGCTGTGCAGGCCAATGGGCGCTTGCAAATAAGGGCGCTCTAGCGCCTCGCACAACATGCGGCCAAACTCGCGGTACATACAAATATTGACGTCGGCTTCTACCAACTGCGACACCTCGGCCAAATGGCTGCCCAAGGGGAACACCATGTTGATATCTGCGCCAATGCCTTGCACCAAGCGGCGGATTTCTGCCAAATCGCTGGGGCTGTTGAAAGTGCCGTAACAAGGCCCAATGATGTTGACACGGGGTTTTTCGCCCTCTTTGCGAACACGCTTAGGCACTTTTTTCATGCCGTATTCGGTCCACAGCCAGTACATGGCGCGGTTGGCGCATTGCCATTGGTCTTCGTCGATGGTGCGCGGTAAAAAGCGCATCAGGTTGGTACCTTCAGGTGTGACACCGCCGCCAATCATTTCTGCGATAGAGCCGGTGACCACCACCGCTGGCAAGTCGGGGTCTAGCACTTGGTGGGCACGTTTCATCGCGCCTTCGGTGCCTTCGCGGCCCAACTGTTCTTCGGCCAGACCGGTCACCACAATGGGCAACTCATGGGGCGGCAGGGCATCGGTGTAATGCAACACCGAGGTGACAGGCAGGTTTTCGCAACCCACAGGTCCATCGATGACAACTTGCAAACCCTTGATGGCGGTGAACACATACACCGCACCCCAATAGCCGCCTGCACGATCGTGGTCGAGTACAAACATCAGCCCATCTCCTCGGCTTTGCGTTTTTTCTGCTTCTTCTCGAACTGGCGACGTACTTCTTTCTTGAAGTCGGGGTGCATGACGGGAACGTTTTCCCACACACCCGCTTCGTCGCCTTGGCCCACTGTGCCAAAAAACGCTTTCATTTCATCGAAGCGGGCTTGGTTGCCGATGGCAGCATTCACCACTTGAATGAGCGAGCCCGCACCGGCCACACCCATCAAGGGACGGGCAGAAATGAGGTTGGTGAAATACAGCGACGGAATACACAACTCTTTGGCGGCTTGCACCACGGGGGTGGTGCCAATGGCCAACTGAGGTTTGAACTCGTGTATGGCAGCCAAGTCTTGTTCTAGGGAAGCACGGAACTGCACATGCACACCTTTGGACTTCAACCAGTCGGCATCGTGTTGGTTCCAAGGCGTGGCAGGACAAGCACTGCCCACATAGCGCAGGTCAGCACCGCACTCGATCAGCAAACGCGCCACCAACAACTCGGAGCCTTCGTAGCCACTGAGGGTGATGCGGCCATTGATTTTTTGCGAAGCCAGCACACCGCGCATGGCACCCAAGGTTTGGTTACGTGCGGCGTCAATCTTGTCCTGGCTGACCCCACACGCCGAACCGATAGAACCCAACCAATCGTGGGTGCCCTCGATGCCCACGGGGGCAGAACCCACGATGGGGCGGCCTGCCGCTTGGAATTCGCGAATGCTGGCGGTATAAAAAGGATGGATCGCTGCCACTGCTTTGCAGTCCAAGGCAGCATAGAGTTCGCGCCACTCGCGTGTAGGTGCAACGGTGCCGACCGCCAAATCCATGGGCGCAATCATTTGCGCAATGATCATGGGGTCTGCGGGGAACATCTCACCCAGCAAGGTGATGGTGGGCTTGACACTTCGCGCTTGACGGGGTGCAGCCACGGGGCCAGCCATGGCTTCTTGGCGGGCATAGTGCAACATGGCACCCGCCAGCACATCTTTGGCCTCGGCATGGGTGGGCACACCAAACCCTGGCACATCGATGCCAATGATGCGCACACCGTTGATTTCTTTGGGCAACAACTGAAGCGGCACACCGCTGGCAGTGGGCACACACAGGTTGATGATGACGATGCAGTCAAGCTTCTCAGGGTCCGCTTGGGCGTAAACCGCCTCACGAATGTCCTCGAACAATTTGCCGGTCACCAAGGTTTCGGAATTGAAGGGCACATAGCCCACGGTGCGGCGAGCACCATAGAAATGCGAGGTGAAGGTGAGACCGTACACGCAGCAGGCCGAGCCGCTCAAGATGGTGGCGGTGCGACGCATACGCAAACCCACACGCAAGGAACCAAATGCAGGGCACATGCTTTGCGGCTGGTCGTGGGGACCCTTGGGATAGTCGGCGGCGTACTGCGCCAGCACTTCGCTCTTGCCCGCTTTGGCCGCCGCATCCAGCATTTGGTCTTTGCCCCCATGACAACCCAAACCATCAGCGCTGGTGGCAGCGGCATTGGGCAAAGGAGTGATGGGAATGATGTCGCTCATGGGATTCACACTTCGTCGTAAACCACTTCGAGGGTGGGCCGGTCGATGACGGTTTTGCCTGTCATATCGACTTCGGTGGCGGGTGTCATGACAAAGTCGCGGCCAGTGACATCGGCGCTGAACAGGCCGAGCAATTCGTCTTGTGTTTGGGGCTTGGGGCGCACCGGTGGCGCGTCGGCCACGTTTTGCGCCAACTCGGCAAACAAGGGGCCCCAAGCGCTGTCAGGTGTGCCAATGATTTCGTAGCTGGCACTTTTGCGGCGAATGTCTTCGTTGGCTGGAATGGCGGCCAACACCGGAATGCCTGCATTGGTGGCAAAGGCCTGGGCTTCGCCCGTGCCATCGTCTTTGTTGATCACCATGCCGGCCACGCCGACATTGCCTCCGAGCTTGCGGAAGTACTCCACCGCGCTGCACACGTTGTTGGCCACATACAGCGACTGCAAGTCGTTGGAGGCGACGACGATCACTTTTTGGCACATGTCGCGGGCAATGGGCAGACCAAAGCCACCGCAGACCACGTCACCAAGGAAGTCGAGCAATACAAAGTCAAAGCCCCACTCATGAAAACCGAGTTTTTCCAGGGTTTCAAAACCGTGGATGATGCCGCGTCCACCGCAGCCGCGGCCGACCTCGGGACCACCGAGTTCCATGGCGTAAACACCGTCGCGAATGAAACACACGTCGCCAATCTTGACCTCTTCGCCAGCGAGTTTTTTCTTGGAAGATGTTTCGATGATGGTGGGACAGGCCTTGCCGCCGAACAACAAACTGGTGGTGTCGCTCTTCGGGTCACAGCCAATGAGCAAGACTTTTTTACCTTGCTGGGCCATCATGTAACTGAGGTTGGCCAGCGTGAAACTTTTGCCAATGCCGCCCTTGCCATAAATGGCGATGATTTGGGTTTCTTTGGTGACCTCGCCGGTGTGAACCGCATCAGGCTCCACAAATGCCTCTTGGCGCAAGCGATCAACAAATTGAACAGGTTTTTCGTTGGCAGTACTCATCAATTTCTCCAGTCCATGACCATCTTCAAACAGTGGGGGTCGCCAAAGGCGACTTCATACGCGTCGAGCGCTTTATCAGGCGTTTGGGTGTGGGTCAGCAAGCCATCCAATGACAAGCGTCCGTTGTGGATCAGTTCGTTAACAGCCAGCAGGTCTGGTTTTTTCCATTCGGTGGCAACTCGTATTTGGGCTTCTCGTATGAAAGCCGGCGGGTAGGCAAAAGACAAATCTTGTGTGTAAAAACCGGCTAGCACCACCTCGCCACCGTGGGCTAAACGGGATATCAAGCTGTTGAGTAATTTGCCGTCGCCGCTGACGTCGTAAATGGCTTGGTAGTCTTTGCGCGTGTCTTCATCGGGGTGAATAACTTTGTAGCCTTCGCCGCCGAGCTGACGCACCGGATTCGTTTCCCACACCGTGGGCGCTGGCAGGCCAGCAGCGACCACCAAACGCGCCAGCAAACGCCCCATGACGCCGTGTCCAACGATCAGGTCGGGGGCAATGATGGGATCCCGCTTACCGCCAATGGAGACAGCGTGGTAAACGGTGGCAGCCAAGGCCAACAATATCGCGTTGGCACCCAGACTTTCTTCGACAGGTATGACACGGCTGTGAGGCACCACCATGGTGGCACCTGCACCGCCAAATAAATTGGTGGCACCCGTAAAAGTATAGGAACCCGGCACAAACACCCAGTCGCCGACCTTGACAGGCGAAGCATCAGGCGCATGTTTGACCACGCCTACCGTTTCGTAACCTGGGACCAAGGGATAAGCCAAACCTGGGAACGCAGGCATGGTGCCAGTCCAAAGCAAGCGCTCAGTACCTGTGCTGATGCCGCTGTAAGCGACATCCACCACGAGGTCGTCCGCACCCGGCTCGCGCAAGTCAAGTTGCTTGACCGACAACAGTCTTGGGGCGTCAAAAACGATGGCTTGGGCTTTCATGTTTTGTATTTTTATGTTGACGGCTCATTGTGTCAACTTGAATTGACGTTTTTCTTGGTCAACTAGGGTAAACACTTAATTTTTCTGCGCCAACAGAAGGCGAGTGTGCAAAGGCATGGGGTTGGCAATGTTCACCACCGACGCAAAACCGGCCTCTTTCAGCAGGCTTGTGAGCTCCTCTGGGGAGCGCAAACGGCCACTGCCCATGGCGAGCAAGTAGAAATGGAAATAGGCGTCTCCCACCGAATGTGCCCCAGTAGCCTGTGCCATAGGCTCGGCCAACAACAGCATGCCACCCACAGGCAGTGCTTGGTGAATGGACTTGAGCAGGGCCTTGACAGTGGCGTCAGGATGGTCGTGCGCCACCCGCACCAAGGTCACCAAGTCAGCGCCCTTGGGCAAGCTGTCGCTGATGAAACTGCCGCCATGCGCAATGGCTCTGCGACCCAAGCCGTTGGCCTCAAAGCGAGCCTGCGCAAGTGCAGCCACCGGGGGCAAATCGAACAGCATGAGTTGCAGCTGGGTGTGGTGTTGACCCAAGGCTGTGATCCAACCGCCTTGGCCGCCGCCCACATCCATCACACAATGGTGTTGCGAAAAATCATAGGAAGCCAATAGCTCCTCGATCACATACCGCTGCGAGGTCGCCATCAACTCCGAATAGCGTGCCACTTTCTCGGCTTCCCAAGAGGGTGGTTTGTCGCCATTCATATAGGGCCAATAGGCTTGCATATGCGGCTGAATTTCATCGCGTAACAAGGCCAATGTGTCACGCATGTCCTCGTACAACACCGCGTTGTGCTCGATCATCAATCGCAAGCCAACGTCTGCTGCCACGGGAGCACCTAAGGCACCTAAACCGTAAAGGTTTGACCCGCGCATTTCCAATAAGCGCAATGACACCGCAGAGTGCAACAGACGTTGCAGTGCGGGTGAACCGATATGGCATTCCTTGGACAGCTCATCCAAGGTCTTTGGACCCTCTCGCAAAGTCTCCAATAAGCGCAAGCGCACACATGAAAGCAGTACCTGCGAATGCACAAAGCCCGCCATTAACTGGAACAACTGTGCGGCACGTCGACGGGTTACCCATCGCGTCATCGGGTTCCCAATAGCCCAGCGGTAAAAGACAGGCGACGTCATCCACCCATCTACCCATTTATCAAACTGGCTGCGCCAACCAGGACGGGCTTGAGCTGTCTGGAAACTGCCTTTGGCAAGGTCTAAGCTTTTCATGGTCTTCAGATGCAGCGTCAAGCGTTGGCTCTGTGCTTGGAGACCGCGACATGCCGCTGGATATGTTCATAAGCCGACTGGGGCACCAAGCGCTCAGATTCCATGCGCACCAGCTGCTGCATGGCTTGGCGGTTTGCACAGGCCGGTACAGATTTGACCGCGGCATCCATCAACTTTTGGAAATACGCCAATGCACCTGCCAGCCCTAAGTCGGCAGCGGCGCTGGGACGGCCATGCTGAGCATCTTGGCCTACGGGTTTGCCTAAGGTCTCGGCTTGACCCATGACGTCTCGAATGTCATCAGCCACTTGGTAGGCCTCACCCAGCGCTTCACCCAAGGCACGCCAGGGTGCGGGGTCGACACCTGCAGCTTGGGCGCCAGCGCAAGTGGCTGCTACAAACAAAGCACCTGTTTTGGCACGTTGGTATTGGCTGAGCGCTACTTTGGTTTCGCATTCCCACGCTTGTCCCGCCACGATGCCATCTGGGGCACCCACACCGTCGCTGATGGTGGAAATCAGCTCTACCAAACGAGAGGGATGAAGTCTTCCGGCACGCGCCATGACTTGGTAGGCCATGACAATCAAACCATCACCTGTTAGCAAGGCCAAAGGCTCGCCATACAGTTTGTGGACAGTGATTTGGCCGCGTCGTGTGTCCGCGTCGTCAAAGCAAGGCATATCGTCGTGCACCAAGGAGGCACAGTGCATGAGTTCAATCGCCACAGCAGCCGCGTCTGAAAGCGCCGGTGCATCGTCGCCACAGGCTTTGGCGACTGCCAAACACAGCTGAGGGCGAATACGCGCTCCGCCTGGGAACACCGCGTGGCGCATGGCAGCCATCAAACGCGGTGGTGCGCTCATGGCCTGAATATGGGAAAAATGCAGTTCTAGCGCGGCTTCAATGCGGTTTGGCATGCTCATGGGAGCCCCCCAAATGGCGTGGCAACCACCGCTTCGACCAGCCGAAGCGACATCCACAGTGTCAATTTAACATGACACTAGAGATTGTCAATCTGAATTTATAGCAGCCTAGGGTTTACCAAGGGGAGGCTTGCGGCTTACATACCCAATGGGCTGACCCCAAATAACCAGGCGTGGCCGCGCAACATCAAGAACACCCATAGCGCCACGCCTATGGCCACCGCAAGCCAGGTGGTAGCGCTGGATACCTCTGGCTGAGGTACCCCACTTTCTTCCCCAACTGGGGCAGAAGCGGCGGCCAAGCGGTCACGCTGGCGGGCAGCACGAAAGTTGAGCACCGACCAAAGTAAAAATGCCCCAAACAGCACCATATCGGCGGCCCGAGGATTCGCCAGCAAATGCGCCAAAGCCCATACCTTGACAGACAACACCATGGGGTGGTGCAACTTGGCCTTGATGGCATTGCGAGGCGCATAGGCACAGGCCAACAAGACAAGAGACACCAGCATCAACAACGACGCTCCATGCTTGGCCCACACAGGGGGCGACCAAAGCATGGGGCTGTCCCAACGCACCTGGTCAAAACCAAACACCATCAAGCCAAAGCCCACCAAGGACACCAAGGTGTAAACCCCTTTGTAGCCTTTTTCGCCCAAGCGTTCTAAGGTGGCTTGACGCCAGTTTTCAGCAAAGATGCGGGTGGAATGCGCCCCTAAGAACAATACCAATCCGAGTATCAGCAAAGCCATGCTTGGCCCCTTTCATTCATGCTCAATGTTGACGGTGCAAGACCCAATCTGTCAAGGCACGCAAAGCTTGGGTGTTGGGCAAAGCGCTTTTGATCAAGGCCGCTTGGGCTTGTTCGGCCAAGGCTTTGGCTTCTTGTCGAGCGCAACTCAAACCCAGCAGCGACACATAGGTAGGTTTGTTGTCTGCCGCATCTTTGCCAGAGGTTTTACCCAGTACCGCCGAATCTGCGGTGACATCCAAAATATCGTCCACCACCTGAAAGGCCAGGCCCAATGCTTGGGCGAAACTTTGCAAAGCTTGGTAGGCACGCGAACTGGCGTCGCCGCTGACCGCGCCCATCAGCACACTGGCCTCCAATAATGCACCCGTTTTGCAGCGGTGCATATGGCGCAAAGCATCAGCATCTAAAGCCACGCCCACGCTTGCCAAATCGATGGCTTGACCACCTGCCATGCCCGCATGGCCAGCCCCTCTCGCAAGCAATGCGCACAGCTTGGCCTGCACCGCGTCGGGAATATCGCTATCGTCAGGTGTGAGGCATTCAAAGGCCAGCGATTGCAGTGCGTCGCCCGCCAACAAAGCCTGCGCCTGTCCAAACTTCACATGCACCGTCGGTTTGCCCCGGCGCAGCACATCGTTGTCCATACAAGGCATATCGTCATGCACCAGACTGTAGGCATGGATCAACTCCACAGCGCATGCCGAACGCATCGCTGCATCTTCCATCCAAGCCACCTGCTGGCCAGCAGCACTGGCTTCCATACTGGCCAAAACCAGAAGTGGGCGCAAACGTTTTCCACCATCCAGCACCGCATAACGCATGGCGTCACCCAAGCCTGCCGGCGCGTAAGCGGGAACCCCATCGTCTAAAGCCATTTCGATGGCTGCCAAATGGGTCTGGCTCCATTGGTTGAAATTAAAAGCTTTCATTCGCTGCCACTCCATTGTTTCAAGGTGCCCGCTTCCAGCACTTTGATTTGCTCTTCCACCGCTTGCAACTGTGCACGGCAGTGGCTTAACAAAAAAGCACCACGTTGGTAGGTTTGCAGCAACTGCGCCAAGGGCAATTGCCCCGACTCCATATGTGCCACCAAGCTTTCCAATTCCTTCAAACCCGCTTCATAGCTGTCGGGAAGGGCCTGCACAGAAGCATCAGGGGGTGAAGAAGGTTTGGTTTTGGTCATGCCACACTGTGTTTTAAAAGGGTCAAACCATTGTAGGCGGGCGATTTAATCTTGAAAATTTGGAAATATTGTTAAAAGTCGAGGCTACAATCCGTTTCCGCCTGGGATCCCCCCAGTTTTTCAGTCATTCTCCCTGTGGGGAGTCTTTAGGTCAGGTCCCCCATGTCTGATTTAAGTCTTCAACTGCAGCAGGCCTCTGGCCAACTTTCAGTTTCAAGCTATTTCGATGAATCGCTGTACCAGCGTGAAATCGAACACCTTTTTAAGCGTGGCCCGCGATATGTTGGCCATTCGCTCTCTGTGCCGCAGGTCGGCGATTTTCATGCGCTTCCCCATGAAAACGAGGGCCGTGCCTTGGTGAACACCCCGCAAGGTATACAACTCATTTCCAACGTCTGCCGACACCGCCAAGCTGTGATGCTCAAAGGCCGTGGCAATTTGAACGATCCAGCGCGCAGCATGGGCGGCAATGTAGTCTGCCCCTTGCACCGCTGGACTTACTCTGACCAAGGCAAGCTGCTGGGTGCGCCGCATTTCCAGCAAGACCCTTGCTTGAACTTGCAAAACTACCCGCTACAAGAATGGAATGGCTTGCTCTTTGAAGCCAATGGTCGGGATGTGCTGGCCGATTTGGCTGGCATGGGGCCACGCAGCCAACTCGACTTCACGGGTTACGCCCTAGACCATGTCGAAATGCATGTCTGCAACTACAACTGGAAGACATTTATCGAGGTCTACCTCGAGGACTACCACGTCGGCCCCTTCCACCCAGGGCTTGGCAACTTCGTTACCTGCGACGATTTGCAATGGGAATTGAAGGACGAGTACTCGGTGCAAACTGTGGGGGTTGCCAACCGCTTGGGCAAAGCCGGAAGCCCCATTTACGAGCGCTGGCACAACGCCTTGCTGCAGTACAACCAAGGCTCTGTCCCACAACATGGCGCGATTTGGTTGACTTACTACCCGCACATCATGGTCGAGTGGTACCCCCATGTGCTGACCGTCTCCACCTTGCACCCCATGGGTCCGCGCAAAACCATGAACGTGGTGGAGTTCTTCTACCCTGAAGAAATCGTGGCTTTCGAGCGTGGCTTTGTAGAAGCACAACGTGCGGCCTACATGGAAACCTGTGTGGAGGACGATGAAATCGCCGAACGCATGGACCAGGGCCGCTTGGCGCTGATGCAACGTGGCGACAACCAAATGGGACCTTACCAAAGCCCCATGGAAGACGGCATGCAGCACTTCCACGAGTGGTACCGCCGCAGAATGGATACCTCTAGCTAAATGCAAGCGCTTTGGATGCTGCTGGCCTCCGCATTTTTGGCCAGCATGGGGGTGTGCGTTAAGTTTGCCTCTGCCTATTTTCATGCCTCTGAGCTGGTGTTTTACCGAGGCATCATCAGCCTGCTGATGATGGGTGTTTACGCCCGTTTTGCGGGCACCTCACTGCACACGCCCGTTCCTATGATGCATTTTTGGCGCAATGTGGTGGGCGTGTTTTCGCTGGGCGCATGGTTTTATGCCTTGGGCAAATTGCCCTTGGCCACCGCCATGACCCTGAATTACATGAGCAGCGTGTGGATCGCCGCTTTTTTGGTGGGTGGCACCTTGATGGGAACCTTGGTCGGTACCTCCGTAGACATGCGTCGCCAAGGCCCCTTGGTGCTGGCGGTGCTCAGTGGTTTTGTCGGCGTGGTCATGATGTTGCGCCCCACCATTGAGCAAGACCAGGTGTTTGCGGGCATCGTCGGCTTGATGTCGGGCTTTGTGTCAGCCTTTGCTTATATGCAAGTGATGGCGCTGGGGCGGGCCGGCGAGCCTGTGGTGCGGGTGGTGTTTTATTTCGCGCTGGGCACCAGCTTGGCGGGTGGCGCAGGTATGGCGTTTGTCGGAGTATCACCTTGGCACTGGGAGCATGCGGTGTGGCTGCTGCCGATTGGCATATTGGCATCCTTGGGGCAAATGTGCCTGACCCGCGCCTATTCACGCGGCACCACCTTGGTGGTGGCCAATTTGCAATACGCTGGCATTGTGTTTGCCGCTTTGTACGGCGTGTTTCTGTTTGAGGAACAATTGCCCACCATCGGCTGGTTGGGCATGTGGCTCATCATTGCCAGCGGCATCGCCTCCACCGTGCTGCGTACCCGCGCTGTTCCCGATTCACCCGCTGAGGACCACTGAACCATGCACACCACCCTGATTTCTGTCGCACAACTTCAATCCACTTCAGCTGTGATCATCGATTGCAGCGCCGACTTGGCCAAGCCCGAAGCAGGCCGCCAGCAGTTTGAAGAGCAACACATTGCCAACGCTTTGTTCGCTGACATCCATACAGATTTAGCAACGCATGACACCGCCTTGGCGATCAACGGCGGAAGACACCCCCTGCCCTCGCGGGAACATTTTGCGAAGTGGCTGGGCAGTTGCGGCATCAGCGAATACACCCAAGTGGTGGTTTATGACCGACAAGGCATGAATTTTTGCGGCCGTTTATGGTGGATGCTCAAGTGGTGCGGCCACGAGGCGGTCGCGGTGCTCGACGGCGGTTTACCCGCTTGGGTAGCTGCTGGGGGTGCAGTGGCGACGGGTGCTGCTTTGCCTTTTGCGCCTGTGGCATTTCCCTTGCGAGAACCTTTGCTGACGCTGAAGTACACCGCCGATGTCTCGACGAATTTAGGACGCCCTGCGCAAACCATTGTGGATGCGCGCGCTCCTGCACGCTACAAAGGGCAGACCGAACCTTTCGATCCTGTGGCCGGACATATACCCGGCGCCTTGAACCGTCCCTTCAATAGCAACTTCAACGCCCAAGGTTTCATGAAGCCGCCTACAGAACTTAAAGCCGAGTTTGAAAGCTTGCTCAACGGTCGTGACGCCAGCAGTGTGGTGCACCACTGCGGCAGCGGCATCAGCGCTGTCCCCAATGTGTTGGCCATGGAAGTCGCTGGACTGGGTAGAACGGCACTTTATGCAGGCAGTTGGAGCGAGTGGTGCAACACACCAGGCCTGCCCTGCGCGCAGGGCTAAAAACCTCAATGCACGTGCATCCAGTGCACCGCAGCAGTCACCATGGCAATGCCTGCAAACAACCAAAGTACTTGCATCGCAGTCTCTGTAGCTGACAGGCGTTTTTGCAACTGCGGTATCAAGTCAGCCAAGGCCACATAAACATAGCTGCTGCTGGCAATCACCAACAAAAACGGCAACCAAGCTTCGTGACCTTCGATCAGGAAAAATCCCGCTATGCCTCCCACCACCGTCACGCCACCGGCCAAGCACAGCTTCAATAAAGCATTGCGCCCCTGACCTAAGCCGCGTTGCAAGACAGCCAAATCGCCCATGTGGTGGGGGATTTCATGCGCCAACACTGCTACCGAGGCCGCCACACCGAGGCTGAAATTGGTCATGAAAGCAGCTGCCACCAACACCCCATCCCCAAAGGCGTGGACGCTGTCACCCGTCAGTACCGCCCAACTGCCTGCCAAACCCTCTTCAGCTGGGTGGTCATGAGAATGGCTGCCCTCGTGGTGATGGGCCCCATGGTGGCCATGACCATGCTCATGGCCGTGGTGCCATAACTCGGCCTTGTCCAATAGAAAAAAGAAGACCAAGCCCAAGAGCAAGGTTAAAAACAAGCTGTGGGGGGCTGAGTCAGACTCAAAAGCCTCTGGCAATAAGTGCAAAAAAGCGGTTGCCAGCAAGGCGCCAGCGGCGAGGCTCAGCAAATGCTGCGTAAAGCGGACCATCAAGGCCCGCGCCAACAGGGCCGCCAACAAAACACTGCCTACGCCTGCGAACAAGGTACCCGCCATGATGGTCCAAAACGTGAGCGTCATGGCGGCGATTATGCGCCCCGTCCTGAGACACCCCGCTTCGTCCATTTTTGGGACTGGCAGCACTTTTGTGTCGCAATTAAGCAAATTTCACAAAAAATAGGTATCTATGTATTCACTTTTGACATAAAAATCAATTAAAGTAACTTTAAGTATTGTTTTTAAGGGTTTTTATGGCGAATTTATCATTCATTTCCAGCATTTCAAATTTGGGGCGGCTGACTGCATGTTGTTTGCTGCTGGCTGGCAGCATGGCAGGCGCCATGGCAGCAACTGGTTCATCCCATGGCTCGAAGCCCCTGAGCAAATGCATTGTGGGCGCCGCGCAGTACCACGGTGTCAACCCCTATTTGTTGCGGGCAATTTTGATGGTGGAAAGCCGCCTCAACCCCAAGGCCATGAATGTCAATACGAACGGCACACGTGATATTGGCGTTGCCCAAATCAACTCCATACATTTACCGGTCTTGCAAAACCATGGCATCAAAGAAAGCCATTTGATGGATGGCTGTGTCAACACCTATGTGGGTGCATGGTTGCTGCGCAAACAAATATCCCGCTATGGCTTAAATTGGTTTGGCATCGCCGCTTACCACTCGGTCACACCCGACAAAAATTACCGCTACCAAGTGCTGGTCTACAACGAAATGGTCAGAAGCGGCGCCATTCAAAACATTGCCATGACCGTGCCACCTTTGTCAAAGTAGTCAGCTCAATGGGCTTGGTCCCAGTTTGCCCCCACACCCACCTCGGCCAGCAGCGGCACCTTGAGCTGCGCCACCCCCGCCATGATGCGCGGCACTTCGGTTTTCAGCCAATCCACCTCTGAATCAGGCACCTCGAACACCAGTTCATCGTGCACCTGCATGATCATGCGGGTACCGCGCCCCTCTTGGTCCAAGACCTGCTGCACCTTGACCATGCTGAGCTTGATCAGGTCGGCCGCTGTGCCTTGCATGGGCGCGTTGATGGCAGCACGCTCGGCCCCACCGCGGCGCGGCCCATTGGGTGAATTGATCTCGGGCAAATACAAACGCCGCCCAAACACCGTCTCCACATAGCCCTGGGCTTTGGCTTGGGCGCGGGTGTCGTCCATGTAGCGCTTGACACCCGCAAAGCGCTGGAAGTAGCGCTCGATGTAGTTTTTGGCCGCCGTGTTGTCGATGCCCAG
>CAMDKR010000011.1 GCA_945901225.1 Bordetella parapertussis
CGCACTTTGCAGGTGATGGCGGCGTCCAGCGCCCAAAGCTGGATCGCCTCAGACCGCATGACCCGCGCCTTGTCTGGAGACTGGGCCCCGCGCGCCCACATGACTTTGCTGGAAAAGGACACCGGCTTGGCCCAGCAAATGGCTTTGAAAGCGGGCTATGTGGGCCCCTTGGGGCCTGGGGCGGCAGCGGTATTTGCCCAGGCCAGCGCAGCTGGTTTGGCCGAACTGGACGATGCCGCCGTCTTGAGGCACCTGCGCGCCCAAGCTTGAGCGATTGCTGCACGGGCTTTCGAGCGGCGGCCAAGGTCATGTGAAAGCCCGCGCCGCCCAGGGCAGGGGCGCTCCTACAATCAAGCCATGATTTCACGCGAACCCACCCTCGAGCGATTGACCATCGCGCAAAACCTGCTCCTCACCCCATACGGTTTGGACGAATCCCACCTCACCCAAGCTTTGTCGGCCATCCGTGCCCACCAAGTCGATGACGCCGATTTGTACTTTCAGTACACCCGCTCCGAAGGCTGGAGTTTGGAAGAGGGCATTGTCAAAACCGGCTCGTTCAGCATCGACCAAGGTGTGGGGGTGCGGGCGGTGAGCGGCGAAAAAACCGCTTTTGCCTATTCAGACGATATTTCTCTGGCTTCCTTGATGGACGCGGCGCACACGGTGCGCAGCATCGCCACTGCTGGTCGGCAGGCGCGCGCCAAGGTGCCGGCCAAACGGGTGGCGCACAGCCGCAGCCTGTACGGCGGACAAGACCCGATTGGCAGCTTGGACAGCGCGGCCAAGGTGGCCTTGCTCGAGCACACCGAACAACTGGCCCGTGCCCGCGACCCCCGCGTGGTGCAGGTGATGGCCGGTTTGGCCTGTGAGCACGATGTGGTCTTGGTGGCACGTGCCGACGGCACCATGGCCGCCGATGTGCGCCCCTTGGTGCGCTTGTCGTTGAGCGTGATCGCCGAACAAAACGGGCGCCGCGAAACCGGCTCCGCTGGTGGCGGTGGCCGCTTTGGCTTGGCTTATTTTGACGAGGCCTTGATTGCGTCTTACGTGCAAGAAGCGGTGGACGCTGCTTTGACCAATTTGGAGGCGCGTTCCGCCCCTGCCGGCGAGATGACCGTGGTGCTTGGCCCTGGCTGGCCTGGCGTCTTGTTGCACGAAGCCATTGGCCACGGCTTGGAGGGCGACTTCAACCGCAAGGGCTCGAGCGCCTTCAGCGGGAAGATTGGCCAGCGGGTCGCGGCCAAAGGCGTCACGGTGCTGGATGACGGCACCATGGCCGATCGACGGGGGTCGCTCAATGTGGACGACGAAGGCCACCCGACCCAGCGCAATGTGTTGATCGAGGATGGTGTGTTGGTCGGTTACATCCAAGACACGCTCAATGCCCGCTTGATGGGGGTGGCCCCCACCGGCAACGGGCGCCGTGAAAGCTATGCGCACATTCCCATGCCGCGCATGACCAATACCTATATGTTGGCGGGGAATAAAGCCCCAGAAGAAATCGTTGCCAGCATGAAAAAAGGCTTGTACGCCACCAACTTTGGCGGCGGCCAGGTGGACATCACCTCGGGCAAGTTTGTGTTCTCCGCCAGCCAGGCTTACTGGGTGGAAAACGGGAAAATCCAATACCCCGTCAAGGGCGCGACCTTGGTCGGCAACGGCCCCGATGCCCTCACCCGGGTGACCATGATTGGCAACGACCTGGCCTTGGACAGCGGTGTGGGCACCTGTGGCAAAGAAGGCCAAAGCGTGCCCGTGGGCGTGGGTCAACCCACCTTGCGCATCGACGGTTTGACCGTGGGTGGCACCGCATAAAGCACCCCAATACCCTGTGCTACATTAATGCCCATGGTTTCAGTGCACTTTTATTTTGCTTATTTTTGCTTCTCACGCTTCATTGGCGGTCGAGAGGTTTAAACGCAAACAGTGTCTGAACCCCTGAACCCACCGCCGATTACCGGCGGTTTTTTTTTGCCTTTCAGACCTTTGACATTCGACAACATTTTTGAAGGAAGCGATCATGAAAAACCAACGCACTGAGGTGCCTTATGTGGCGCACGACGACCAAACCAGCCAGACCGATGACCAACGCATCAAGGACATCACCGTGTTGCCGCCCCCTGAACATTTGATCCGCTTCTTTCCCATCGCTGGCACGGCCGTTGAGAGCTTGATCGCCAAGACCCGCCAGCGCGTGCACAAAATCATGGCCGGCAAAGACGACCGCTTGCTGGTGGTGATGGGGCCGTGCTCCATCCACGACCCGGCTGCAGCCTTGGACTATGCCCGCCGATTGAAGGTCGAGCGCGAAAAATACGCCGACAACTTGGAAATCGTGATGCGGGTGTACTTTGAAAAACCCCGCACCACGGTGGGCTGGAAGGGTTTGATCAACGACCCCTACCTGGATGAGAGCTTTCGCATCGACGAGGGCTTGCGCATTGCGCGCCAGTTACTGATTGAGATCAACCGCGCTGGTGTGCCCGCAGGCAGCGAGTTTTTGGATGTGATTTCACCCCAGTACATTGGCGACCTGATCAGCTGGGGCGCGATTGGTGCTCGCACCACCGAAAGCCAAGTCCACCGCGAGTTGGCATCGGGACTGTCGGCGCCGATTGGTTTCAAAAACGGGACCGACGGCAACATCAAAATCGCGACAGACGCCATCCAAGCCGCCGCCCGTGGTCACCACTTCTTGTCGGTGCACAAAAACGGCCAAGTGGCGATTGTGCAAACCCAGGGCAACCCCGATTGCCATGTGATTTTGCGAGGCGGCAAAACCCCCAACTACGACGCCGCCAGCGTCGCTGCCGCCTGCAAAGAGTTGGAAGCCGCCAAATTGCCTGCCAGCCTGATGGTCGATTGCAGCCATGCCAACAGCAGCAAGCAGCATGAACGCCAGTTGGTGGTGGCCCAAGACATCGCCGACCAAATGGCCGGTGGTTCACACAGCGTGTTTGGGGTGATGATTGAGAGCCACCTCAAAGCCGGTGCGCAAAAATTCACCCCCGGCAAAGACAAGGTGCAAGACTTGGCTTATGGCCAAAGCATCACCGATGCTTGCTTGGCTTGGGACGATTCTCTTCAAGTGCTGGACGTGCTGTCCAAAGGTGTCAAAGCGCGGCGCGGTAAGAAATAAAAAAGGCCTAGCAGATCGCGTCGCTGCGCTCGCGATGACGTTTCTCCGTTATCAATGACTTTTGGATCGTCATTGCGAGGCCCTCAGGCCGAAGCAATCCCTGTCAAAGCCTGCAGCAATTTGGCGTGCACCCCACCAAACCCGCCATTGCTCATGCACAGCACATGGTCGCCGGGTCGGGCTGCGGCCTTGACCTGGGCCACCAAGCTGTCGATGTCACCAGCGGTCTGCGCCCTTGCGCCCATGGGCGACAAAGCCTCGGCGGCGTCCCAGTCCAAACCGGCGGTGTGACAAAACGCCAAGTCGGCTTGTTCCAAGCTCCACGGCAATTGCGACTTCATCGCACCCAGCTTCATGGTGTTGCTGCGCGGCTCGAACACCGCCAAGATGCGTGACGTGCCGACTTGGCGGCGCAAGCCATCGACCGTGGTACGAATGGCGGTGGGGTGGTGGGCGAAGTCGTCATACACCGTGATGGCCTGCTCTCCCGTGCCCACGCGGCCACGCACTTCCATGCGGCGGCGCACATTCTCGAAGAATGACAAGGCTTGGCAGGCATCAGCCACTGCCACGCCCACATGGTCAGCGGCGATGACGGCGGCCAAGGCGTTCATTTGGTTGTGCACCCCGCCCAAAGCCCATTGCACCCGGCCTTTGACGGCGCCTTGGTGCAGCACCTCAAAGTCGGAGGGTTCGCCGCGCATTTGCCATGCGGCATGCGGGGCGTTGCCAAAACCCGCCACTTCGCTCCAGCGGCCTAGGTCCAGCACCCGCTGCAAACTGTCTTGTTCGGCATTCACCACCAAGCGCCCGCTGGCCGGCACGGTGCGCACCAGGTGGTGGAACTGCCGCTCAATCGCCGCCAAGTCGGGGAAGATGTCGGCGTGGTCAAACTCGAGGTTGTTGAGCACCGCGGTACGTGGGCGGTAATGCACAAACTTGCTGCGCTTGTCGAAAAACGCGGTGTCGTATTCATCGGCTTCGATGACAAACAAGGGCCAGCTTTGGCCCGTAGCCAAACTTCCCAAGCGGGCCGACACGCCAAAGTTCAAAGGCACGCCGCCAATCAAAAAACCGGGTGTCAGGCCAGCGTGCTCTAAAACCCAGCTCAGCATGGCGGTGGTGGTGGTTTTGCCGTGGGTGCCGGCGATGGCCAGCACATGGCGACTCTGCCCAGGTGCGTGCAGCACATGGTCGCTCAGCCACTGCGGGCCGCTGGTGTAGGGCAGACCGTCTTCCAAAATCGCTTCCATCAGCGGGTAGCGCGGTGTGCCGTCGGGCAAGCGGGCGCGAGAAACCACATTGCCCACCACAAACATATCGGGCTTCAAGGCCAGTTGGTCGGCGCTGTAGCCCTCGATCAGCTCGATGCCCAAAGCGCGCAGCTGGTCGCTCATGGGCGGGTAAACGCCGCTGTCGCAGCCGGTGACGCGGTGACCGGCTTCGCGGGCCAGGGCGGCCAAACCGCCCATGAAGGTGCCGCAGACACCTAATATATGAATGTGCATAGGGGGATTGTAAAAGTGTGCGGCACAATGGCCTGCCATGTCTTCCAACGACCAAGAAGAAATCGCCGCTACCGCAGCCCGACTCATCGTAGAGGAGGGTTTGGAATACGGCCCTGCCAAACGCCGCGCTGTGAAAGAGCTTGGCTTGAATTCCCGAGCAGCCTTGCCAAACAACGAACTCACAGAACAAGCGGTTCGAGAGTACATAGACATTTTTTGCGCTGACACGCAGCCTACAGAACTTGCCGCTTTGCGTGAATTGGCCTTGCAGTGGATGCACAGGGTTGCTGAATTTCGTCCTCACCTCAGCGGCGCAGTCTGGCGAGGAACCGCCACCCGCTTGTCCGATATCTATATTCAATTGTTTTGCGACGATGCTAAGTCGGCTGAACTTTTGCTGATCGACAAAGGTGTGCGCTACGAGGTGCATGCCGTCAGCGGCTTCAACGGTGAGACGGTGGACGCTTTGAGTGTTCGTAGCCGCTGCCCGGCCTTGAATGAAGAAATAGGTGTGCATTTCATGGTTTACGACTATGACGACTTGCGTGGTGCCTTGTTGCCAGATACCCATGGCCGAGCTTGGCGAGGGGATACTGAGGCTGTTCGGCGATTGGTAGACTCCACCAATGGATGATCCTCTCACTGACACACCAAGGCGCTCATCGCGCCGACTGCTTTTAGGCACGGCTGCCATGGCCATCGTTGCTGGCGCGGCCTTCAACTGGGCCAGACTCAAGCCCAGGACGCTTCCACCTGAAGCTACCCAAGCTTTATGGACCGCTGAATTTGACCAACCCAATGGCGAGGTTTTGCGTCTTTCTGAATTTCAAGGCAAGCCCTTGGTGCTGAATTTTTGGGCCACTTGGTGCACCCCATGTGTAGAGGAAATGCCTTTATTAGAGGCATTCTTTCAAGAAAACCAATCTAAAAGCTGGCAAGTGGTTGGATTGGCTATTGATCAGCCCAGCGCTGTCAAACGCTTTTTGAAACAAAACCCCGTAAACTACCCCATCGGTTTCGCCGGTTTGGGCGGCACCGAACTGGTGCGACAGCTGGGCAACCCTGGGGGCGGTTTGCCTTTTACACTGGTTTTAAATGCCCAAGGTGGACTGATCGTGCAAAAATTAGGAAAACTATCTAGTCAAGAAATGCGCGAATGGGTGTAAATTAGGACTCCCATCGACTTTGCCGTTATCTTTACAATGGCGCAACTTTAACCGCTGTTAACCGCAGAAGACTACAAAATTCATGGACTTAAGAAAACTTAAAACATTGATCGACTTGGTCTCAGACTCCAATGTCTCGGAATTGGAAATCACTGAGGCCGAAGGCAAGGTGCGCATTGTCAAAGGCCCAGTCGGTGCGATGGTGGCCGCGCCAATAGCGGCCCCTGTTGTTGCTGCTGCACCAATAGCGGGTGCGCCCACAGCAGCTGCCCCAGCGGTTTTGTCGGAAGCCGAGCAAGCTGCTGCTGCGGGTCATGTGGTCAAGTCCCCGATGGTGGGAACCTATTACGCTTCTTCCAGTCCTGAGGCCAAGCCCTTTGTGCAAGTAGGCACTGTGGTGAAGGAGGGTGAAACCATTTGTATTATTGAGGCCATGAAGATTTTGAATGAAATCGAGGCAGATAAAAGCGGCACCATCACCCGCATCTTGGTTGATAACGGCCAAGCTGTGGAATACGGTCAGCCCTTGTTCCATATCGATTGACGCCGGCGCATGTTTAAAAAAATCTTGATCGCCAACCGCGGCGAAATCGCGCTGCGAATTCAGCGTGCTTGCCGAGAACTGGGCGTGGAAGCCGTGGTGGTGTATTCCGAAGCCGACCGCGAAGCCAAATATGTGAAATTGGCCGAAGAGGCCGTGTGCATCGGCCCTGCATCGTCCACCCTCAGTTACCTCAATATGCCGGCCATCATTTCGGCCGCAGAGGTGACCGACGCTGAGGCCATTCACCCTGGCTACGGTTTCTTAAGTGAAAACGCCGATTTTGCTGAACGGGTTGAAAAAAGTGGCTTCACCTTCATTGGCCCCACCCCAGAGTCCATTCGAACGATGGGTGACAAGGTATCCGCCAAGCAAGCCATGATCAAAGCGGGTGTGCCTTGTGTGCCTGGCTCTGAAGGCGAATTGCCTGACGATCCCGCCCAAATTCGCAGAATTGCCAAAGCCGTTGGCTACCCGGTCATCATCAAAGCCGCTGGGGGGGGTGGTGGTCGAGGTATGCGTGTGGTGCATAACGAGGCTGCCCTTATCCATGCGGTGCAAACCACCAAGGCTGAAGCGGGTGCTGCCTTTGGCAACCCTGCGGTGTACATGGAAAAGTTTTTACAAAACCCCAGGCACATTGAAATTCAAATTCTGGCCGACAACTACAAAAACGCCATTTATTTGGGCGAGCGCGACTGCTCCATGCAACGGCGTCACCAAAAAGTCATTGAAGAAGCGCCAGCACCTGGCATTGCCCGCAAGTTGATTGAACGCATAGGCGAGCGTTGTGTGGCGGCTTGCAAAAAAATGGGTTACCGCGGCGCCGGCACCTTTGAGTTTTTGTATGAAAACGGCGAGTTCTATTTCATTGAGATGAACACAAGGGTACAGGTTGAACACCCTGTGACCGAGTTCATCACCGGCATTGATATCGTTAAAACCCAAATCATGACCGCTGCAGGACAAAAATTGCCCTATACCCAACGCCAAGTGGTGATCAAAGGCCATGCGATGGAGTGCCGTGTCAATGCCGAAGACCCGTTCAAGTTCACACCATCACCCGGACGCATCACCATGTGGCACCCGCCTGGCGGGCCGGGTGTCAGGGTCGACTCCCACATTTACAGCAATTACTTTGTCCCACCCTATTACGACTCCATGATTGGCAAAATCATTGTGTATGGAGACAACCGCGAACATGCTTTGGCACGTATGCGGACTGCTTTGGGTGAAACCGTTGTAGAGGGCATTCAAACCAATATTGCTTTACACCGCGAACTCATGATGGACCCGGGCTTTATTGCAGGTGGCACCAATATCCACTATTTGGAAGAGTGGTTGGCAGTGAGAGCATCTGTCGTCTGATGTTCGAGTTGATCCTGCTGTGTGCGCAAGACCAAGTCGAGACCATCAGTGAAGCGCTCTTGGCTTTAGATGCCTTGAGCGTATCCGTAGAAGACGCCGATGCCCACACCGATCAAGAGCAAGCTTTGTTTGGTGAACCTGGCATGCCTGCACCTGCTTCAGGCTGGCTTCACTCACAGGTGGTGGCGCTGTTTGCCGAACAAGCTTTGGCCGAGCAAGCTGCTCACCTTTTGAAGCTGCAAGATTTTTTTGGCAAAGCCAGCGTTCAACGCATTGCCCAAGTTCCCGACCAAGACTGGGTGCGCTTAACCCAGTCGCAATTTGAACCAGTAGCGATCACCTCTGCGTTATGGGTTGTTCCTACTTGGCATGAAGCACCTGCACAAGCAAGCAAGGTGATTCGTTTAGACCCTGGCTTGGCATTTGGCACTGGCACCCATCCCACCACGCGCATGTGTTTGCGCTGGATTGCCCATCATGTGGCGCCGGCCAGCCGAGTTTTGGATTACGGTTGTGGCTCGGGTATTTTGGCTATTGGAGCAGCCATGTGCGGTGCGGGCAGCGTGGACGCGGTCGACATTGACGCAGACGCCGTGACAGCTGCTCTTGCGAATGCCACAGCCAACCAAGTGACTGTGAATACCGGTTTGCCAGATATGGCGCAAGGACTTTATGGCTTGGTGGTCGCCAATATTTTGGCTGCACCTTTGAAGGTGCTGGCGCCCTTGTTGTGTGGCCACGTACAGACAGGCGGACACTTGGTTTTGGCGGGTATTTTGAGCCGACAGGTTGAGGAAATACAACTCGCCTATGCACCTTACATCCAACTCCAAGTTGCCGACAGCTTGGACGGTTGGGTATTGATGACAAACTAAAATCGGTACCCATGTCGATAGTCACCCTTTGTCCTCAGTGCAAGACTGCTTTTGCGATTCAAGCTGAGCATTACAGTGCTGCCGATGCATGGGTGCGTTGTGGTCGATGTGCCCATGTGTTCGAGGTCGATCAGCATTTATTTGAAATAGATACCCCACAAAGCGAAACCGAGCCCGCCGCGAAAGCATCCCCCGTTGCCTCCCCTGCTGATATACCTGTTGCGCCCCTTGTACCGGTAACGCCTCCTGTATGGCAACCCGTCGACCATACCAGCCCTGCATTGGCGGTGGTGGTGACACTGCTGGCGGCTGCAGTTTTATTGGGACAAGTGCTTGTGTTTCAGCGCGACAAATTGGTAGCGATGAACCGCAGTGTGTCCCCTTTTTTTAACTCAGTTTGTGATGCCTTAGGTTGTCGAGTAGATTGGCCTAAAGAGCCCGATAAAGTGGCCATTGACAACACCAACTTTAAACAACTCGGCGATGATCAGTTCTCATTTACCTTGTCAGTGAAAAATCAAGCCGCTTATTTTTTGGCTACGCCTGCGCTTGAACTCACCCTCACCAATGATGAGGAGGGGGACGTCGTACGCAAGGTGTGGTTAGCCCAAGAGATAGATCTTCCCGAGGTACTCAAGCCCATGCGTACGCAAACAGTGGAAATGGTTTTTTCTGTTCAAGAACCGTTGGCTGGCAAAATTAACGGTTTCCGAGCTTTACTTTTTTACCCTTAACACACTAGGATTTTTCATGGCAGCACTGATTTGCGGTTCATTGGCTTTTGACACCATCATGCATTTTGAGGGACGCTTCAAAGAACAAATTCTTGCGGAGCAACTGCATATTTTGAATGTGTCCTTTCTGGTGCCTCGATTGCAGCGAGATTTTGGCGGCTGCGCTGGAAATATCGCCTACAGCATGAAGCTTTTGGGTGCTGAGCCATTGCCCATGGCAACCTTGGGCAATGACGGTGCTAGTTATTTGCAACGCTTACAAGACCTTGGCATATCAACAGCGCATATCAAAACCATTGACGACACCTTCACTGCCCAAGCCATGATCATGACTGATTTGGATAACAACCAAATCACCGCTTTCCATCCTGGCGCCATGATGCAAGCCCATGCTTTGCATGTCGAAAAGCATCCGGATATACGTCTGGGCATCATTTCACCCGACGGACGCGACGCCATGCTTTCCCATGCGCAGCAGATGGCCGATGCAGGGATTCCTTTTGTGTTTGATCCCGGCCAAGGCCTACCCATGTTTGATGGTCAAGAGTTGCGCCATTTCATTGAGTTGGCAACATGGGTCACGGTCAATGACTATGAAGGAAAAATGCTGAGTGACCGTACGGGTTGGAGTTCAGCGGAGATTTCCTCGCATGTGAAAGGATTGATCGTGACCTTGGGTGCACACGGGTGTGAGGTTTGGCAGCAAGGCCATAAACATGTGGTGGATCCTGTGAAAGCACAAGCTGTGGTCGACCCTACGGGCTGTGGCGATGCTTGGCGAGGTGCTTTATTGTTTGGCTTAGAGCAAGGATGGGATTTGCTTAAGTGCGCCGAGTTGGGCAACCGTGTAGGCGCCATCAAAATAGCCAGTCGTGGCCCTCAAAATTACCAACTGACATAAAAAAACCCGGTGCATGCACCGGGTTGGGAGTGGGCGATAGACCCTTACTGAATCAGTTAGGGCTTTGACGCTGTCGGAAAAGGCCAAGCAGCTTGTGGGTTCAACGTGGTTTGCGCCACATGTTGCACAGCTGAAGGCTTAGTCACGCGCGCGGCAGGTTTTGCTGCCGCTACTTTCTTAGCGATTGGTTTTTTTTTTGAAGCAACCTTTTTAGCGGGTGCTTTTTTAGCAGCGGGCTTCTTTTTTGCTGCTGGTTTTTTAGCAGCGGGCTTCTTTTTTGCTGCTGGATTTTTTGCAGGTGCCTTTTTTGCGACTGGTTTTTTCTTCGCTACGGGCTTTTTAGCAGGCGCCTTTTTTGCTGCTGGCTTTTTCTTAGCTGCTGGTTTTTTAGCAGGTGCCTTTTTAGCGACTGGTTTTTTCTTCGCTACAGGTTTTTTAGCAGCCACTTTTTTTGCGGCTGGTTTCTTAGCAACAGCTTTTTTTGCTGCTGGCTTCTTTTTTGCTGCTGGTTTTTTTGCAGCGGTTTTTTTTGCAGTTGCCATTAGATACTCCTAGATCAAGTTTTCAGATCGTTGGTTCAAAACACTTAGCCCTTCTTCAAAGCCAAGAGATTCATGGAACTGGACAGGTGTCCAATTCCATGAACGGGGTGAGTCCAAGCACTGTTGACTTGAACTAAGTCATTAAGTGTTTGAACAAAGAGGTAATGCATGGTTTTCATCAGTCCCAAGACAGCGCGCCGCCGGTTTGGTACTCGATCACACGCGTTTCAAAGAAATTACGTTCCTTTTTCAGATCAATCATTTCGCTCATCCAAGGAAACGGATTTTCTTCATTCGGGTATAAAGTCTCGAGCCCAATTTGGGTGGCCCGGCGATTGGCAATGTAGCGCAAATAGCCTTTGAACATGGAAGCATTCATGCCCAAAACACCGCGAGGCATGGTGTCTTCTGCATAGCGGTATTCAAGCTCAACCGCTTGGTGGAAGAGGTCGATGATGTCTGCCTTGAATTCACTTGTCCATAAATGCGGATTTTCAAGTTTGATTTGGTTGATCAGATCAATACCAAAATTGCAGTGCATAGATTCATCGCGCAAGATGTATTGGTATTGCTCTGCTGCACCCGTCATTTTATTTTGGCGACCTAAGGCCAAGATCTGGGTAAAACCGACATAGAAGAACAGGCCTTCCATCAAACACGCGAACACAATGAGAGACTTCAGCAGAGTCTGGTCAGTCTCAGGGGTGCCAGTGTGGAAATGGGGATCCATGATTGCCCCAATGAAGGGGATCAAGAATTCGTCTTTGTTGCGTATAGAGGGAACCTCGTTGTAGGCATTGAATATTTCACTTTCATCAAGCCCTAAGGACTCAACGATGTACTGGTAGGCGTGGGTGTGAATAGCTTCTTCAAACGCCTGACGTAACAAAAACTGTCGGCATTCGGGTGCTGTGATGTGCCTGTAGGTACCCAACACAATATTGTTGGCGGCCAATGAATCAGCAGTCACAAAAAAACCTAAATTGCGCTTGATGATTCGGCGTTCATCTTCGGTCAGACCATTGGGGTCTTTCCACAAGGCAATGTCGCGGGTCATATTGACCTCTTGCGGCATCCAGTGGTTGGCACAGGTGGCGAGGTATTTTTCCCAGGCCCATTTGTATTTAAAGGGGACCAACTGGTTGACATCGGTCTGACCATTGATGATGCGCTTGTCAGCCGCATTCACGCGCCGACTGCTTGTCGTTTGGGCAGGGGCTGCTGGCGCAGGGGCTGTAGCAGACACCACAGCACCATCGTCAAGAACTCGCATGGTGGGTGGGGGTGAGGCAACTGCAGGAGGCGACGAAACATTCCCTTGTAAAGGAACAGACGACAGTGATGGTGCTTCTTCTTCCCAGGTCAACATAGTGGCGTTTCCATTATTCTGATTATCAATGGAGAAATGAGAAATTCACAGAATTTATTCACATTCCTCTCGGGCTTTGTTGTTGATTTGCGTCGACGTACACAGGTGAGTACGTTTGGCAAACAGGAGGTGTTATTGACAGGCTTCACATGTAGGGTCATCAATACCGCACACTTTGATGTCAGTTGCTGGCGCTTGCGATTGAACTTGTGCGCGTGCACTCGCGGCTGCCACTTCCATCGCGCTCAGACCCGAACCAGAGCCCGATGCCACGGCGTTGTGCGAGCCAGATTGAACAGTCGACTTTTCAACCTGTGTGGCACTGGTGGTGCGCAAATAGTAGGTGGTTTTGAGGCCGCGCAACCAAGCAAGTTTGTAGGTTTCGTCAAGCTTTTTACCTGAAGCACCAGCCATATAAATATTGAGGGATTGCGCTTGGTCAATCCATTTTTGGCGACGTGCAGCAGCTTCGACCAACCACTGGGTTTCCACTTCGAAGGCGGTTGCATACAAATCTTTAAGGTCTTGCGGTACGCGGTCAATGGGACGCAAAGAGCCGTCAAAATGTTTGAGGTCCATCACCATCACGTCGTCCCACAAGCCAAGGCGCTTGAGATCTTTCACCAAATAGGCGTTGATGATGGTGAATTCGCCTGACAAATTGGATTTGACCGATAGGTTGCCAAAACACGGCTCAATAGAAGCGTCGACACCCACAATGTTGGAGATGGTGGCCGTCGGGGCAATGGCGACACAGTTGGAGTTGCGCATGCCGTCGGCTTTGATTTTTTGACGCAACGCTTCCCAGTTCAAGGTGGTGCTGCGATCGGCTTCGATATAACCACCACGGGCTTTTTCCAGCAGGTCTAGCGTGTCCAAGGGGAGTACACCTTGGTCCCACAAAGAACCTTGGTAGGTGGAGTAGCGGCCACGCTCTTTGGCGAGTTCGGTAGACGCCCAGTAAGCGTAGTAGCAAACAGCCTCCATGGAGCGATCTGCGAATTCGACCGCTGCTTGGGATGCATAAGGCACTCGCATTTCATACAGACTGTCTTGAAAAGCCATGATGCCCATGCCAACAGGACGGTGTTTGAAGTTGGAGTCGCGGGCTTTCTTGACGGCGTAGTAATTGATATCGATCACGTTGTCGAGCATGCGCATGGCGGTGTTCACCGTGCGTTTGAGTTTGTCGTGGTCGAGTTCAGGGCCATGGGTACCTTGTTTAAGGTGCTGAATCAGGTTGACAGAGCCCAAGTTACAAACGGCGGTTTCGGTGTCGCTGGTGTTAAGGGTGATTTCAGTACACAGATTGGAGGAATGCACCACACCAACGTGTTGCTGGGGCGAGCGCACATTGCAGGCATCTTTGAAGGTGATCCAAGGGTGGCCGGTCTCAAACAACATGGTCAGCATCTTGCGCCACAGATCTGCCGCTTGCAAAGTTTTTGTCGGCTGGATCAAGCCTTGCTTGGCTTGTGTTTCGTAGTTGGTATAGGCCTTCTCAAACTCGCTACCGAATTTATCGTGCAAGTCTGGTGTGGTTGAAGGGGAGAACAATGTCCACTCGCCTTTTTCCATGACGCGGCGCATGAACAGGTCGGGGATCCAGTTGGCGGTGTTCATGTCATGGGTGCGGCGGCGATCGTCGCCGGTGTTTTTGCGCAACTCCAAAAACTCTTCAATGTCCAAGTGCCAAGTTTCCAAGTAGGTGCAAACAGCGCCTTTGCGCTTACCGCCTTGGTTGACAGCCACCGCGGTGTCGTTGACGACCTTAAGAAAGGGAACAACACCTTGCGATTCGCCATTGGTGCCTTTGATGTGTGAACCCAAGGCGCGCACACGCGACCAATCGTTGCCCAACCCACCCGCGAATTTGGAGAGCAATGCATTTTCTTTGATGGATTCGTAAATGCCGTCGAGATCGTCTGGCACGGTGGTCAGGTAGCAACTGGACAACTGGGGACGCAAGGTGCCACTGTTGAACAGGGTAGGCGTGCTGGACATGAAGTCAAACGATGACAACACTTCATAAAACTCAATGGCACGCTCTTCGCGGTTGACTTCGCCCAGCGACAAACCCATGGCAACGCGCATGAAAAACGACTGAGGCAACTCGATGCGCTGTTTGCGCACATGCAAAAAATAGCGGTCGTACAGGGTTTGCAAACCCAAGTAATCAAACTGAAGATCGCGCTCGGCTTTCAGCGCCTTGGCCAAGCGAGGCAAATCAAATTGCAGCAAACGAGCGTCAAGGAGATCGTTGTCAACGCCCTTTTTGATGCAACTTGCGAAATGATCGATGTAATTTGAAGCCATTTCGGCTTGCGTGACTTCCTTGCCCCAAACTTCTTTGGCAATGGAGTACATCAACAAGCGAGCTGTTGCGTAGGTGTAATCGGGTTCTTTCTCAATGAGTGTGCGCGCTGCAAGCACAGATGCCTTGTGCACCTCTTCCATGGGAATACCGTCGTAGAGGTTTCGCATGGTTTCATTGAGGATGGGTTCAGCTTGGATGTCTGCATTCAAACCCGCGCAAGCAGCCTCGACCAACCCACGCAGACGTGCCGTGTCAAGCACCATGCGTTTGCCGCCGTCGATGACATGCAAGACGGGTTCAGCAGGAAGGGCCTGCTCTTTTTGGGCGGCACGTTCTTGGGTTCTTCTTTCGCGGTACAAAACATAGGCACGCGCAACTTCATGGTGACTGCCGCGCATGAGTCCGAGTTCAACTTGGTCTTGAACGTCTTCAATATGAAAAGTGCCGCCTCCTGGGCGTGAGCGCATGAGCGCACGCACAACGGCTTGGGTGAGTTGGTCAACCGTTTCGCGAACGCTGGCGGAAGCAGCGCCTTGTGTGCCGTGAACAGCCAAAAACGCTTTCATCATGGCAACAGCAATCTTGGCGGGTTCGAAAGGAACCACAGCGCCGTTGCGTCGAATGATTTGGTAGTTGCTAAGGTTGGTCTGAAGCGCAGAGGACTTATTGGCGTCAGTCAAGTCAGCGGGGTTGACATAGTTGCTGCTGACCGCAGAGGAGGAAGCAATTTGCATCTTGATTTAATTCCTGTTGTTCTGAATGCTTTGGTTAACGTATGAAGTGCGGCCTGTTTTTGGTAACAGGCAAAAAACAAAATGTGACTACCCCACACTATATATGGGGTCGAAACTCTTTTCAACACACTACGTGTAGTGTTTGTGAAAAAAATGCGAATTAATTAAATTAAGCCAAGCTCTGCGGGAAAGTACGTAGCTTTCAGACCCACACCGTGTTGCAAATACCGCCAATCAAAACCCTCACCTGGATCCTTTTTGCGTTCAGGTGCAATATGTTCATGCCCCACAATGCAAGAAATAGGGTATTGAGACAGAAGCACAGGCAATAGAGAAATTAAACTTTCGTATTGGTATGCGCTGAAAGAGTCGCCTTCTAAGCCTTCAAGTTCTATGCCGATAGAAAAGTCATTGCAATTGCTGCGACCTGCATGGGTTGACACACCCGCATGCCAAGCTCGCTGGTCACAACTAACAAACTGAATTAACTCGCCGCCACGGCGAATCAAAAAATGCGCAGAAACCTTGACGCCACGCAGTTGGTCGTAATAGGGGTGGCTGTCGTGGTCAAGGGTATTGGTGAAAAACTGTTCAATGGCATTGCCACTGAACTGCCCGGGGGGCAAGCTGATGGAGTGCATCACCAGCAAATCGGTTGAAAAGCCCGTTGGGCGAGGTTCGAAGTTGGGCGAGGGAACGTGCTTGGCAAACCTGTACCACCCCTTGGACCAACATGCGGACATGTTTCTTAGTCTTCCTTGGCGTCACGGTGAGATGCGCTGCAATAAAAACCAAGTGAGCCCTCAAGGGCGTCGGATTGGGGCAGGTGCAGGTCGCAATGCGCGCATCGAACCATATGCTGAGCTTTATGCGCTTGGTTTACATCATATGGGTTTTTGTTTCTGTCACGGCGCTGCATTTTTAGCCACCAAAGCACCAATCCAATGACAGCAATCAAAAAGAGGTATTTCATAAGACTTTATGCAAAAGCACTTCCAGCACAAAGCGCGAACCCACATAGGCCAGCAGCAACATGGCTGAGCCAAAGTAGAGCAAGCGAATCGCTAAGGGTCCGCGCCACCCTCTGGCTTGGCGTCCCCAAATGAGCAGTGCATAGGTCAGCCAAGCCAAGATCGATAAAACGGTTTTGTGGTCCCAGCGCAAGGCGTTGTCTGGCCCGTACAAGCGCTCACCAAACAAAAGTCCTGCAAAAAGGGTGGCTGTGAGCAGGGAAAAACCAATATGCACAAAGCGAAATGTCAGCCGCTCAAGGGTCATCAAAGGCAGGCCAGACGGGTCGGCTTCAGCCAAGCGTATTTGACGCTCAGCACGGTTCATCAAGCCCGCATGGACGACGGCCGCCGCAAACAAAGCATAGGAGGCCATGCCCAGCGCCCAATGAAGAGGCAACCAGAGTGAGGCAGTGGCATGCAAATCGTGCCCAGGAAAAAACAGCGGCAAGGACACCGCCACCAAGCCAGCACCTGAGAGGACCCAGCGGGTTTTCATTTGGGGGAACCAGTGGTGTTCCAAGGTGTAGACCATCAGCACCAGCCAAGCGGTGGCGGACAAAGCGGGCGCGAAACCAAAGCGAGGGGTGGCGTCGGGTTCTGGAATGAGGCTGGCCAAAACGCTCAAGCCATGGAAAAGGGAAATGACCCAAAGGTAGTTGCGGCTTTGCTGGGGAGAGAGCCTGCCGCCTAAGAGCGCGCCTAGCGCATAAGCCAAAGCGGCGACCAAACCCCAAACTATGCTGAAGGTCGATGCGCTGAATACAATCATGTTGACAGTTTAGCGTCTTGCAGCCCTTTAGGGCGCATTCACCCGATTTCTTTCAGGCACAACCATGGCAACCGCGCTCAGCGACAAACTCTCCAAGCTGGTCAAGCAGATCAGCGGCCAAGCCCGCATCACCGAAGGCAATGTCAGCGACATGTTGCGCGAGGTGCGCATGGCTTTGCTCGAGGCCGATGTCGCCTTGCCAGTCGTGCGCGACTTTATTGCCCGCGTGAAAGAAAAGGCTTTGGGACAAGAGGTGCTGAGCTCACTCACGCCTGGACAGGTGCTGGTGAGCATCGTGCAAAAAGAGTTGGCTGCCACCATGGGCGAGGGCGTTGCGGACATAGATTTGGCCGCGCAGCCACCAGCGGTCATTTTGATGGCGGGTTTGCAAGGCGCCGGTAAAACCACCACCACTGCAAAACTGGCCAAGCACCTCATCACCAAGCGCAAGAAAAAAGTGTTGACCGTGTCTGCTGACGTATACCGCCCAGCCGCCATTGAGCAACTTAAAACAGTGACGGCGCAAGCTGGCGCTGAATGGTTCCCCAGTGATGCATCCCAAAAGCCGGCGGATATTGTGTTGGCTGCCTTGGACTATGCCAAGAAACATTATTTCGATGTTTTGTTGGTCGATACCGCTGGTCGCTTGGCTATTGATGAAGCATTGATGCAAGAAATCAAAACCTTGCATGCCGCTGTCAAACCAGTCGAAACACTGTTTGTGGTCGACGCCATGATGGGCCAAGACGCGGTGAATACCGCGCGTGCTTTCAAAGAAGCTCTGCCACTCACCGGTATTGTGCTGACCAAGACCGACGGTGATTCACGTGGCGGTGCGGCGCTGTCGGTGCGGCAAATCACAGGTGTGCCCATCAAGTTTGCCGGTACCAGCGAAAAAATCGATGGCCTAGAAGCCTTTGACGCCGAGCGTCATGCGGGTCGCATTTTGGGCATGGGCGATATCGTGGCTTTGGTCGAGCAGGTCACTGCCAACATCGATGTCGAAGCCGCGCAAAAAATGGCCGCCAAAATGAAAAGCGGCGACGGCTTTGACCTCAACGATTTTTTGGCGCAAATCCAGCAAATGAAGCAAATGGGTGGCTTGTCGAGTTTGATGGACAAACTCCCCAGCCAACTCACTGCCAAGGCGGGTGCGGTGGACTTTGACAAAGCCGAAAAAGACATCCTCCGCAAGCAAGGCATCATCCACAGCATGACGCCCAAAGAGCGCAGCAAACCCGACCTCATCAAAGCCACCCGCAAACGCCGCATCGCCGCTGGGGCTGGCGTTCAGGTGCAAGACGTCAACCGACTGCTGAATGAATTCGGCCAAATGCAAGACATGATGAAAAAAATGCGCGGCGGCGGCTTGATGAAGATGATGAAAAAGCTCGGTGGCATGAAAGGCATGCCGGGCGGTTTTCCTGGGATGCCGCGTTAATCGCTCACCACCACCGCACCGCGCAGCGAGTGCGGCAAGGCTTGGGTGATGCGCACATCGATCATCTGACCCACCAAACGCTCACCCAAAGGCCCCGCGTCAAAGTTGACGATGCGGTTGCATTCGGTTCGGCCCATTAACTCTGCCGCACTTTTGCGCGAAGCGCCTTCCACCAAAATACGCCGCACCGTGCCCACGCGGCTCTCGCCAATGCGATGCACGTTTTCTTCGACTGTGGCTTGCAGGTGTTGCAAACGGCGCAGCTTCACTTCATGCGGCGTGTCGTCGGGCAAGTTCGCAGCAGGGGTTCCTGGGCGGGGGCTGAAGATGAAGCTGAAAGAAGCATCAAAACCAATGTCGGTGATGAGCTTCATCAGCTTGTCAAAGTCTTCCTCGGTTTCACCTGGAAAACCCACGATGAAGTCGGAGCTCATGGAGATGTCAGGGCGCACAGCACGGAGTTTGCGGATGGTGCTCTTGTATTCCATGGCGGTGTAGCCGCGCTTCATCGCCATCAAAATACGGTCAGAACCGTGCTGCACCGGCAAATGCAAATGGCTGACCAACTGCGGCACTTTGGCGTACACATCGATCAATCGTTGGGTGAATTCATTGGGGTGGCTGGTGGTGTAGCGGATGCGTTCCACGCCAGGAATTTCCGCGATGTATTCAATCAGCAGGGCAAAGTCGGCAATCTCGCTGGTGTTGCCCATGTTGCCGCGGTAGGCGTTGACGTTTTGACCGAGGAGTGTGATTTCTTTCACACCTTGCGCAACTAAACCCGCGATTTCGGTCAGCACATCGTCCAAGGGGCGGTTGATTTCTTCGCCACGTGTGTAAGGCACCACGCAATAGCTGCAGTATTTGGAGCAGCCCTCCATGATGGAGACAAACGCCGAGGAGCCTTCCACCCGCGCAGGGGGAAGGTGATCGAACTTTTCAATTTCGGGAAAGCTGATGTCGACCTGTGGTTTTTTCAAAGCAGCGCGTTGGTTCAACAGTTCAGGCAGGCGGTGCAAGGTTTGCGGTCCGAACACCACGTCCACATAAGGCGCTCGCGCAATGATGGCTTCGCCCTCTTGGCTGGCCACACAGCCGCCAACAGCAATTTGAACGCCTTTTTTCTTCAGGTGCTTGACACGACCAAGGTCTGAGAAGACTTTTTCTTGGGCTTTTTCACGTACCGAGCAGGTGTTAAAGACCACCAAGTCGGCTTCGTCAATGTCTTGGGTTTGTTCGTAGCCTTGGGCAGCGCCCAAGACGTCGGCCATCTTGTCCGAGTCGTACTCGTTCATTTGGCAGCCAAAGGTTTTGATAAAGACTTTGCGGCTCATGGCAAAGCCTTGGCAGTGATGCAGCGTTTCATGGTGTAGATCCAGAGGCTGTGAAAGGAGGGGAGATTGTAGCCAGCCACTTCTTTATGATGCATCCATGACAACTTTCACTCGCACTGTCTTGTTCACTGACGTCGACGGCCGTGCCCGCTTCAAAGAGGAAGACATTGCCCTGGACCAAGGCAGCGAAAAAGCCCTTTTGAGCGAATGGATGTCAGCGCGTGGTGTGCAACTGCGTCAAAGCCCTGTGGGTTTTCAAAGCGAGTTCCATGTCAGCAGCCATGCGCAATGGGTGTTCATCTTGCAAGGCCAAATGCAAATAGGTTTACAAGACGGCAGTTGCAAAGTGTTTGCGGCGGGCGAGCATTTTTTCTCGGCCGATTTGCTCCCAATGGGTGCTGTGTTTGACCCCAAAGTTCATGGGCACTGCAGCCGCCAAGTGGGTGAAGAAGCCTTGGTGACGGTGTTTGTGAAGGTTTAAAGTGATGCAGCTAATTGCTGTTCGTGCAATTTGAAAGCACAATATGAATAATTTCTAAGTATATTTATCCCTAAAAATTAAAGTCATGCCCTGTTCAAACCGATAAGACACTTAGCATCCTGGGCGAGAATCGGCCCTGAACTGGATTTCTTTTCAAAAACCTTTTTGAGTAGCCATGAAAAAATATTTGCGTCTTATCCTGGAAATTTTGCTGGGAATTTGTCTGGTTGCTACCGCAACGCTGGCGTACTGGAATTTTTCCGCCAAAAAACAGTTGAATGAACAAGTCGCCGAGTTGAGCGAACAGCTCGACGAAGCCAGAGAAACTTTAGAGAAAGTGCAGGAAGAAGCCGCTGCTTCGAATCAACCCAAAGACGAGCCGGTGAGCACATCCGTTCAGGAAATGGATGCACTGAAGTCGGCCTTTGCCAATGGTGTGGTGCTGCAAGACGTTGAGCTTTTGTACAAAGCGCAAAAAGTCCTGAGCGCTGAGCGTCAAGTGGGCATGGCCTCGCTGCGACTGCTCACCAAGGGTGCACAAGACCCCGAGACCATTGCTGCTTACCAAAAAGCCTTGGAAATGGCCGAATGGAGCAACCGTTTACAAACGGTTTGCGCGGCTCAAAACGCATTGGCGGCTGCGGGTCAAAAAGTCAAAGTGTTGTCAGAGTGTAAAAAATCGACTGACAAAGACGCTGACGCCAAAGACGACAGTGCCAAGAAAGACGACAAAGCGCATGCCGTGCACTGGGGTTATGAGGGCGACAACGGTCCAGAGCATTGGGGCGATGCATTCCCCGTCTGCGGTAAAGGCAAAAAACAGTCACCTTTGAACATCATCGGACCATTTGAAAAATCCAAAGACACCTTGAGCGTGGACTACAAAGAGGGCCCGCTGAAAATGTTGAACAACGGACACACCATCCAGGTCAATATTGAGCCTGGCAGTACCTTGACGATTGGCAAAGAGAGTTTCGATTTGCTGCAGTTTCACTTCCACCGCCCTTCTGAAGAGCAGGTCGATGGTAAAAATGCCAGCATGGTGGCCCACTTTGTTCACAAGAGCAAGGAAGGCAAATTGGCGGTGATTGGTGTCATGCTTAACGAAGGCAAAGACAGCGCCGCGATCAAAACCTTGTGGGCAAATTTGCCACCCAAGGAAGGCGAGGAATTTTTGCCTCCTAAAGTCACCTTCAATCCTGCGAGCATGTTGCCCAAGGAAATGGCTTTCTATAACTACGAGGGTTCACTCACCACGCCCCCTTGTACCGAGGGTGTGCAGTTCTATATCTTGAAGACGCCAGTGGATATTTCCAAGCAACAGTTGGCAAAATTCCCCTTCAAGCTCAATGCGCGTCCCGTTCAATCCTTGAACGGTCGCAAGATAGCCGCTGGCGGTTAATTTAGATCGATTGCAAGCGATCGGTGGAGGGTACGACTCGGGTGAGTCGTATGCCGTAACGGTCATTGACCAGTACCACCTCGCCTTGCGCCACCACAGTTTCGTTGACCAACAGGTCTAGCGGCTCACCGGCGATGCGGTCGAGTTCGACCACGCTGCCTTGGGTTAAGCGCATCAAATCTTTGATTTTGATGTTGGTGCGGCCCACCTCAATCGAGAGAGTGACAGAGATGTTTTGCAGCACTTCCGGATTGATATTGCCGGGTTGGCTGACCTGAAATTCCTCAGAAGTAGGAGGCGTTTCGTCTTGGGTTTCGGTGGTGTCGTTCATGGTGCTTTCCTGTCTCAAAGCTGTCCGGGGACAATTTGCTTTTCAACCCGCACAGCCACATTGGAGCCGCGCGTGCCGATATTGACCCCAAAGGTGGGGACGCCGTTGGCCAGGAATTGCGCCTGGTCGGATTTCTTGAAGAAAAGCAAATCGCCCTCCTTCATGTTTCGCAAATGGTAGAGCGAGGTTTTGATCTCGCCCATCATCACGCGCACATCGAGTTCGGAGTCGCCAACCGCGACCGCCAAGTCTTCGCGCCAAATTTTGTCGGATTCTTCATTCCCGTCACTGGTGGAGACACGGTTGCGCAGCAAGTCGCGCAAAGGCTTCAAAGTGGCGTAGGGGTAGACCAAATCCATGAAACCTTTGCCGCCCGATGCGGTCGCTTCAGCATCAAAGCGTGTCAGCACCACCAAATCGTTTTCGTCGGCAATTTGCGCAAACTGTGGGTTGATCTCGGCGCTGACTTGTTCGCAGTCGATTTCTAAGATCGGACTCCAAGCTTCTTTGAGTGAGCGGAAAAACACGGAAAGAAT
>CAMDKR010000012.1 GCA_945901225.1 Bordetella parapertussis
GCAGCCCACAGCAATTCAAGCAAATCGCTTTTGAGTCGCATCATGATGGGTTGTGTTTCAGGGTCGCCCATTCGGCAGTTGAACTCAAGTACCTTGAGTTTGCCTTCACGACCAATCATCAAGCCGGCATAAAGAAAACCCGTGTAAGGTATGCCATCTTGCTGCATGCCTTTGAGTGTGGGGTGAATCACTTCACGCATGACTTTGGCGTGTATTTCAGGCGTGACCACCGGTGCGGGTGAATAGGCGCCCATGCCGCCCGTGTTGGGGCCCGTATCGGCATCCAACAAACGCTTGTGGTCCTGCGAAGTGGCCAAGGGTACCGCAGCCAAGCCATGGGCCACCACCATGAAACTGGCCTCTTCACCATCCAAAAACTCTTCAATGACGACTCTAGCGACGCCTTGGTTGTGCTGGACGCCCGCATCGTTGGCAAGCATATGGTCGATGGCCGCATGGGCTTCTTGCACATCCATGGCAACCACCACGCCTTTGCCGGCAGCCAAGCCATCGGCCTTCGCCACAATGGGCGCACCCTTGGCATCGACATAAGCATGGGCCTTGGTGGCGTCTTCAAAGACTTGGTATTCAGCGGTGGGAATGCCGTGCCTGAGCATGAAGGCTTTTGAAAATGCTTTGGAACTTTCAAGCTGGGCGGCCGCTTGCGTGGGACCAAAAATTCGCAGTCCGTGCTGGCGGAATTCATCCACAATGCCCCCCGCCAAGGGGGCTTCGGGGCCGACGACAGTCAAATCAATGTGATTGGCTTGCGCCCATTCGCGCAATGCCACCTTATCGGTGAGCGCAACGTTGTCAAAATCTTTCTGCTTGGCCGTGCCCCCATTGCCTGGCGCGACATAAACACGTTGGACCTGCGGCGAAAGATTGAGCTTCCAAGCCAGTGCATGTTCGCGACCACCACCACCGACCATGAGTATTTTCATAGCGCCGCGTTATGAAAAACCTCTTGAACATCGTCGAGTTCTTCAAGGGCATCAATGATTTTTTGCATTTTCAGTCTGTCATCGTCATTCAAATCGATGGTCACTTCAGGGCGATAAGTCACTTCAGCCATGCCGGCTTGAAGGCCTGCGGCATCAAGCGCTGCTTTGACAGCCTCGAAAGCCGTAGGCGAGGTTAAGACTTCAACCGCCCCATCTTCATCGACCAAGACATCGTCTGCACCAGCGTCCAAGGCGGCTTCCATCACCGCGTCTTCTGAGGTACCAGGTGCCAAGAGAAGTTGCCCACAGTGCTTGAATTGAAAAGCCACAGAGCCCTCTGTACCAAGATTGCCGCCATGTTTATTCAACGCGTGGCGCACTTCGGCAACGGTGCGAACTTTGTTGTCCGTCATGGTGTCCACAATCAAAGCCACACCGCCTACGCCATAACCTTCATAGCGAATTTCTTCGTAATTGACGCCTTCGAGGTTGCCGGTGGCTTTGTCAATATTGCGCTTGACGGTGTCAGCTGGCAAATTGACCGACTTGGCTTTTTCAACAGCCATACGCAGGCGTGGGTTGGTGTCCAAATCTCCACCACCCAAGCGTGCAGCCACCATGATTTCGCGAATCACACGGGTCCAAACTTTGCCACGCTTTTCGTCTTGACGACCCTTGCGATGCTGGATATTTGCCCATTTGCTGTGACCAGCCACGCTTAACCTGCCTCAGCTTCTTCGGGCTCAGCGGGCTCAGACTTAGACGCTCTGGATTCTTTCTTAGGCAAAGGTTGGATATCGAGCAACACCTCATCCTTGTCATCGATATCAACCGTCAAACGGCCACCCTCTGTGAGTCGACCAAACAGCAACTCGTCAGCCAAAGCACGTCGAATCATGTCTTGAATCAGGCGTTGCATGGGGCGAGCGCCCATGAGGGGGTCAAAACCTTTTTTCGCCAAGAATTTGCGCAAGACATCGGTGAATGTGACATCAACCTTTTTCTCTGCCAACTGGGTTTCGAGTTGCAGCAAGAATTTATCCACGACCCGCATGATGACGACTTCATCAAGGGCTTTGAAGCTGACGGTGGCGTCCAAACGGTTGCGGAACTCGGGGGTGAACAAGCGCTTGATGTCCGCCAATTCGTCGCCCGCTTCGCGAGCGTTGGTAAAGCCAATGGTCGATTTGTTCATCGTCTCAGCACCCGCATTGGTCGTCATGATGATGATGACGTTGCGGAAATCAGCTTTGCGGCCGTTGTTGTCTGTCAATGTGCCATGGTCCATGACCTGAAGCAGCACATTGAAGATGTCGGGATGGGCCTTTTCAATTTCATCCAGCAGCAAAACGGAATGGGGTTTCTTGGTCACGGCTTCGGTCAGCAAGCCCCCTTGGTCAAAGCCCACATAGCCGGGAGGTGCGCCAATCAAGCGACTAACAGCGTGACGCTCCATGTACTCCGACATGTCAAAGCGAATTAACTCGATGCCCAAGATATAAGCCAGTTGCTTGGCGGCTTCGGTCTTGCCCACACCCGTTGGACCGCTGAACAAAAAGGACCCGATAGGCTTGTCGGCTTTGCCAAGACCCGAGCGGGCCATCTTGACGGCTGAGGCCAAGACCTCCAAGGCCTTGTCTTGCCCAAAGACCACGCTTTTCAAATCGCGCTCTAAGGTCTGCAATTTGCCGCGGTCATCGTTAGACACACTGGCAGGCGGAATGCGCGCGATTTTGGCGACGATGTCTTCAATTTCAGTCTTGCTGATGGTCTTTTTGCGCTTGGACACAGGCAGTATGCGTTGCGCTGCACCAGCCTCGTCGATGACGTCGATGGCTTTATCGGGCAAATGGCGGTCATTGATGTATTTGGCGCTCAACTCTGCGGCAGCTTGCAACGCTGCCAATGCGTACTTCACACTGTGGTGCTCTTCGAAGCGCGACTTCAGCCCTTTGAGAATGTCCACGGTTTGCTCGACCGTGGGTTCAACCACATCGACTTTTTGGAAGCGCCGTGAAAGAGCCGCGTCTTTTTCAAAAATACCGCGGTACTCTGTGAAAGTGGTGGCGCCTATGCACTTGAGTTGTCCCGAACTCAAGGCGGGCTTGAGTAAATTGGATGCATCCAAGGTGCCGCCAGAAGCTGCACCTGCACCGATCAAGGTGTGAATTTCATCAATGAACAACACCGCATTAGGCTTGTCTTTCAAAGACTTTAAAACGCCTTTGAGGCGTTGCTCAAAGTCACCACGGTACTTGGTGCCTGCCAGCAAAGCGCCCATGTCCAAAGAATAAACCTGAGAATCAGCCAAGATTTCTGGCACTTCTTTTTGGGTGATGCGCCAAGCCAAGCCCTCGGCAATCGCGGTCTTTCCTACGCCCGCTTCGCCCACCAACAAGGGATTGTTTTTGCGACGACGACACAGGATTTGAATGACCCGCTCCACCTCGTATTCTCGACCAATCAAGGGGTCAATCTTTCCGTCCTTGGCCAATTGGTTGAGGTTCTGGGTAAATTGCTCCAAAGGTGAAGCTTTTTCTGATTTCTCGTTCGACTCCTCATTTTCTGAGGGCGATGATTCCGCACTTTTGCTGGGCTCTTGGGGGTCGTTTTTCTTGATGCCGTGGGCAATGAAATTCACCACGTCCAAACGCGTCACGCCTTGCTGGTGGAGGTAATACACCGCATGGGAGTCTTTCTCGCCAAAGATGGCCACCAACACATTGGCGCCGGTGACTTCTTTTTTGCCATTGCCAGTGGATTGCACGTGCATGATGGCGCGTTGGATCACGCGCTGAAAACCTAGAGTGGGCTGGGTGTCCACCTCATCGGTTCCAGCCACTTGCGGAGTGTTGTCTTTGATGAAATTGGAAAGCGATTTGCGCAAGTCATCAATATTGGCAGAACAAGCCCGCAAAACTTCTGCGGCACTGGGGTTGTCCAGCAAAGCTAATAGCAGGTGCTCGACGGTGATGAATTCATGCCGCTGTTGCCTGGCCTCTACAAAGGCCATGTGTAAGCTGACTTCAAGTTCTTGGGCAATCATGGGAATTCCTTGTGGCGATCTTTGTGTAGGTTCAACTGTATATGGAAATGGTGGGACATTATTCAATGGGCTCAAGCAAAGCTTGTAGCGGGTGTCCCGCTTGATGGGCGGCATCTTGGACTTGGTCGACTTTGCTGGCAGCAACATCCTTGGTGTAAACCCCACATATGCCTTTGCCATCCAAATGGATTTTCAGCATGATTTGGGTGGCTGCTTCGCGGTCTTTGCCAAAAAATTCTTGCAACACCATCACCACAAATTCCATGGGAGTGAAGTCGTCATTGAGCATGACGACTTGGTACATCTGAGGCGGTTGGGTACGCTGAGTGCGACGCTCTAAGACGACGGAATCAGAATCTCCTGGGTGTACGGGTGGGACGACAGGCTTTGATGGGGTGCTTGACATGTTTACATTCTATCGATGCCGCCTAGCGCTCATGAAAATTTAGAAAAATGTCCAGAAATCCAATTGAAATAATTATTTGAAATTACTTTACAAAAAATTAAAACTGTATTCTAATATTTAAGTATTCATTTATTAAAAATTAAATTGATAAGGGGTAGTCCATGGCTTTTGGCATTGTTAAATGGTTTAACAACCACAAGGGATTTGGTTTTATCGAGTCCTCAGAAATTGGACAGGATGTGTTTGCACATTTCAGCCAAGTTGACATGGTGGGTTTTAAAACACTTCAACAAGGCGCCAGTGTCATGTACGAACCCGTTGAAGGCCCACGCGGATGGATGGCAAAAAATATCAAGGTCATTGCCGCACCTGCAAGCCCAGACAATGCAGCAGAGCCCCAGGTCAGCACACGCAACACGCGACTCAGAACCCCTCAATTCAGAGCTAACCTGTTAGGTCAAAACTGCTGACAGAGGGGTTTTGAAGATTTACATGTGATCAATCATCACTTGACCAAAGCCTGAGCAACTGACTTGGGTAGCACCTTCCATCAAGCGCGCAAAGTCGTAGGTGACTTTTTTGCTGAGAATAGACTTTTCCATAGAAGAAATGATGAGGTCGGCAGCCTCAAACCAACCCATGTGGCGCAGCATCATTTCTGCAGACAAAATTTCAGACCCAGGGTTGACATAGTCTTTGCCCGCATATTTCGGCGCCGTGCCATGGGTGGCCTCAAAGCAGGCCACAGAATCGGACAAATTGGCGCCAGGCGCGATACCAATACCGCCCACCTGCGCGGCCAAAGCGTCAGAGATGTAGTCGCCGTTCAAATTCAAGGTGGCAATAACGCTGTACTCGGCAGGGCGCAGCAAAATTTGCTGCAAGAAGGCGTCGGCAATGCTGTCTTTGACGATGATCTCTTTGCCGGTTTTGGGGTTGTTGAATTTGCACCAAGGACCGCCGTCAATCAACTGCGCACCGAACTCTTTTTGAGCCAAGGCATAAGCCCAGTCACGGAAACCGCCTTCGGTGTATTTCATGATGTTGCCTTTGTGAACAATGGTCACATTGGGCTTGTCGTTGTCAATTGCGTATTGGATGGCTTTGCGCACCAAACGCTCAGTACCTTCACGCGAAACGGGCTTGATGCCGATACCCGAGGTATTGGGGAAACGAATTTTGGTCACGCCCATTTCATCGATCAAAAACTTGATCAGCTTTTTCGCCTTGTCGCTCTCGGCTTCGTATTCAATACCGGCGTAAATGTCCTCCGAGTTTTCGCGGAAGATCACCATATGGGTCTTCTCTGGCTCTTTCAAAGGAGAAGGCACGCCTTTGAAATACTGCACAGGACGCAAGCACACATACAAATCGAGTTCTTGGCGCAAAGCCACATTGAGGGAGCGAATACCGCCTCCCACGGGAGTGGTGAGTGGGCCTTTGATGGACACCACGTACTCTCTCAAGACAGCCAAAGTTTCTTCCGGCAACCACACATCTGGGCCATAAATTTGGGTAGACTTTTCACCGGCATAGACTTCCATCCAGTGAATTTGTCGCTTACCGCCATAGGCTTTGGCAACAGCGGCATCGACCACTTTGAGCATGACAGGGGTGATATCAAGTCCGGTGCCGTCGCCCTCGATGTAGGGGATGATGGGGTGCAGGGGGACAGTCAAAGACATGTCTTTGTTGACGATAATTTTTTCGCCCTGGGCGGGCACCTTGATATGCTGATACAAGTGTATGTCTCCAAAAAGTTCAATCATTCTAACCAAGCAACCTATGAACCAGCTTACTGTTTTCCCTGTGCCTCGCCTGAAGGTTTTCTTTCAGCGAACTGTCTTTGTCTTGGTTGCCTTGGCCGCTCCGATGCTGGGCTGGGCACAAGAGCCGCAAACCAATTTGCAACGCACGGTCATTCAAGCAGGAATGTTTCAAATCGATGCCCAAATTGCCCAAACCCCTGAGCAAAGGCAAATCGGACTGATGTTTCGCAAGGACATGCCAGCGCATGAGGGGATGCTGTTTATCTTTGAAGAACCTCAGAAGCTATGTTTTTGGATGAAAAACACCTTGCGCCCATTAACAGCAGCTTTTGTGGATGACGATGGCGTGATCGTCAATATGGCTGATATGCAACCGCAATCCACCGAGTCACACTGCTCAGAAAAACCCGTGCGTTTTGTGCTGGAGATGAACCAAGGTTGGTTTGCAAAAAAGAAAATTGGCAAAGGCTACAAGCTCAAGTCAGCTGTGTTTGCCAGAAAATAATTTGTCGTTATTCAATGGCGGTGGGTCGCTATCACCTGCATATCGGCCACGCCATCTGCCATTCGGGCCTGAAGCTGCTCCCCAAGCCTCAACTCTTGTACAGAGGCCACTGCTTGGCCCTGCCTGTTTTCAAGCCATGCATAGCCCCGTTGCAACACCAAGGCGGGGTCAAGCGAGCCCAGCAACAAAGCGGCGCGCGACAAGCGCTGGTCCATTTGTGCAGGCATATCGTTTGCTGCTCGCGTGAGTCTGACGGCCTGAGGCTCTAGCACCATGGCTTGGCGACTCAGTACTTGCTGCCCTGCCCGACCTAAGCGAGCGGAATACTGCGACAAATGGTGCAGCTGTTTATTGGCCCACATCGAAGGTCTGGCCAGCACTGCTTGCAAGCGATCCAAGCTTTGTGCGCGGTTATCAATCGCTTGTGCCAACTCGGCATCCAAAAAGGCTTGAATGGCAGCTAAATCTGCGACCAAACTTTCTCTGGGTACGGCACAAAGTTCGGCCGCTGCCGTGGGCGTGGGGGCACGCAAATCGGCACACAAATCGGCAATGGTGATGTCGGTTTCATGGCCTACCCCAGATATCACTGGGACGGGGCTGTTCACAATGGCATGCGCAAGCTGCTCATCGTTAAAGGCCCATAAATCTTCCATGGAGCCCCCGCCCCTGACAAGCAATATCACCTCGACCTCGGGCCTAGCCGCCAAGGCTTGCAATGCCTGCACCAGCTGGGGTGGCGCATCAGCCCCTTGCACGGGAGAGGGAGACACTGTCACGGGAATATGCGGGACTCGCCGCTCAAGGGCTGTGACCACATCGTGCAAAGCAGCTGCCGCCAAAGACGTCACCACGCCAATGCAGCGGGGATACAAGGGAATGGCACGTTTGCGGTCGTGCGCAAACAAGCCCTGCACCTCTAATTTGGCCTTGAGCTGCAAAAAAGCTTCATGCAGCTGACCAGCGCCGGCAGGGCGCAAAGCTTCAATTACCAACTGCATCTCGCCCCTTGGCTCGTAAACAGCAACACGCGCTTGGGCTTGCACCAGCTGCCCATCACGGGGCAAAAAATTCAATTGCTCGGCAGTGCGGCGAAACAAGGCGCAGCGAATCTGTGCGCCGCTGTCCTTGAGGTTGAAATAACAATGGCCACTGCTGGCTTTGGTGAATCCCGACAACTCGCCGTGCACCGAGACCATGGCAAAGCGTGCTTTCAAGGAATCGGCAATCGCTTTGTTCAAAGCGCTGACTGTCCAAACATAGGAGGTTTGGTTATCGCTGGACATGCTTAAAGCTGGGTAATAATTGACAGCACATATTGGGGAGACGCCTTTGTTCGGAATCATACAAGCCGCTGGATGGCCAGTTTGGCCACTTTTGCTGTGTTCGGTCATCGCTTTGGCTTTGATCATCGAGCGCTTCTACAACCTGCGCAGCAGCGTTGTTCTCCCCCCCACCCTGTTGGACGATGTACTTTCTATCTCACAACGCGGTGTTCCCCGCCCAGAGTCCATTCAGCATATTCAGTCCACCTCTGCGTTGGGGCAAGTCATCAGCGCAGGTTTGTTGTTGCTGCAATCACAGCCTCTGTGCAGCAAAGAAGAATTTGTGAGCGAGATGCAAGCCAGTGGACGCCGAGTGGCTGCCCAACTGGAGCGTTATTTGAGTACGCTGGGTTCGATTGCTTCGGTTGCGCCTTTGCTAGGTTTGTTTGGCACCGTGGTTGGCATGATTGAGATTTTTGGCTCACAAACCCCAGGTGCAGGTAACCCTGCCCAACTGGCGCATGGCATTTCAGTCGCGCTTTACAACACCGCTTTTGGTCTGGTTATCGCCATTCCCAGCTTGGTGGTCTGGCGTCATTTACGCGCCAAGGTGGACAACTTTGTGGTCGAACTCGAAATTGCCGGCGAGCGAATGGTTCACCATTTCTTTACCCAACGATCAGCCGTGAGCACCCCATGAATTTTGGTCGCCCGCGCTCAAGTGAGCCGGAAATCAACCTGATTGCGTTTATCGATGTCTTGTTGGTTGTTCTCATCTTTTTAATGCTCTCGACCACCTACGGCCGATTGACCCAAATTGAACTGAAACTGCCCACCGCAGACTCTGCCCAACAGCAAGAAAAGCCCAATGAAATCAGGGTCATTGTGAGCAGCGATGGCAGGTATATGGTGCAGAAAAAAGCCGTTGACGGAACAGACATTCAAGCCATTGGTCTGGCTTTGGCTGCAGCTGCAAAGGAAACAGCCAATCCCTTGGTGGTGATCAGTGCTGATGCCCGTGCCAGCCATCAATCGGTGATTCAGGTGCTTGAAGCCGCCCAAACCGCAGGCTTGCAGCAAGTTACCTTTACCGCCCAAAGCCGCTCTCAAGCGACCACCCCTCCTTAAGGCGAAATGCCAAGACCCAGCGACCTACTGTTGGACGCTTGGCGCAAGCCAGGTATCCTTGCTTGGAGCTTATTCCCCCTGACTTTTCTGAGCCGCATTTACCTGTGGCTGTCAAAGATTTCTTACGCACTGGGTTGGCAGTCATCCACCCGTCTTCCTGTGCCTGTGCTGGTGGTGGGCAACGTGCTGGTTGGTGGAACAGGCAAAACCCCTGTGGTGATCCACTTGGCGCAGCGACTCAGCCAGCTTGGCTGGCAGGTGGGGGTGATCGCACGTGGAGACGGGGGGCAGTTGAATGGCTGGTCTGAAGTCACTGATCAAAGCGTGGCCTCGCAAACAGGCGATGAAGCCCTCTTGCTCAAGAAAAAGCTTGGATTACCCGTTTTCATTGCCAAAAAACGAGCCCAAGCGGCTTTGGCGCTTTTGCAAACATACCCCCAAACCCAGCTCATCATCAGCGACGATGGCTTGCAACACCGCGCTTTGCACCACGATATTGCCCTCTGTATTTTTGATGACCGTGGTTTGGGCAATGGCTTTTTATTGCCTGCTGGGCCTTTGCGTGAAACATGGCCTCGGCAGTTAGATCTGGGCGTCACACAAATCAAAGTCCATACAGGCCGTATCGCCTTCGAGGACAGTCTCGCAGCACACCGACAACTGGCGGGTTTCGCCGTCAATGGGCGCGGCGAGCAACGCGATTTGCGTCTGTGGGCAGGCCAAGACGTTGATGCTTTGGCGGCTATTGCACAGCCGCAGGCCTTTTTCTCAGCGCTGCAAAGTGCAGGCTTGACGCTGTCAAAAACCCAGGCCTTCCCCGACCATGACCCACTGCTTGATTGGCAACCCAACCAAGGGCGCGATGTGCTTTGCACAGAAAAAGACGCTGTCAAATTGTGGCCGCGTCACCCCCAGTTGTGGGCGGTGCCCTTGCAATGTGAACTGCCAGCAGTTTTTTGGGAGATATTGATGCCGCATTTGCAACGACTATCATTAAGCCATGGACTCCAAACTGCTTGAACTGCTGGTGTGCCCCGTGACCAAGGGCAGCCTCGAATACAACCGCGAAAAGGGCGAGTTGGTCTCGCGCAGTGCTCGCTTGGCCTACCCTATTCGGGACGGCATTCCGGTGATGCTTGAAATGGAAGCTCGGCCCTTGAGTGACGCTGAACTGGGGCTTTGATTGAGCGCCCCGCCCTTTGTGGTGCTGATTCCGGCACGGCTGTCAGCGAGTCGATTGCCCAATAAACCCTTGGCTGATTTGGCAGGCATTCCTATGGTGGTGAGGGTTGCCCAACGTGCCCAACTGTCTCAAGCAGGCCAAGTGGTGGTAGCCACTGACAGCGCCGAGGTGATGCAGGTTTGCCAGCAATTTGGCGTGAACGCAGTCATGACCCGCGCCGACCACCTCAGTGGCAGTGACCGCTTGGCAGAAGCGGCCACTTTGCTGAGCTTGCCAGACGAGGCGATTGTGGTGAATGTCCAAGGGGATGAGCCCTTGATTGAACCCAACAGCATCGATGCCGTGGCGCAGCTTTTGCATGACCAAACGGCTTGCAGCATGAGCACCCTGGCAGACCCCATCACCCATTTAGAGGAGTGGCACAGCCCGCATTGCGTCAAAGTGGTGTTAGACGCCCAGTCCCAAGCGATGTATTTCAGTCGAGCCAGTATTCCCCACTTCCGTGGCGGCTCAGCGGAGCAGCTGCCGCCCTACCCGGTTTACCGCCACGTTGGCTTGTATGCCTACCGATGCGGTTTTTTGAAGCTTTACCCCACACTCAGTCCAGCGCCAGCTGAGCAAGCCGAAGCCTTGGAGCAATTGCGGGTTTTGTGGCATGGGTATCGAATTGCTGTTCACATTTCCCAAAAACCCAGTGCTGCCGGTGTAGATACCCAAGCCGACTTAGACCGTGTCCGAGCGCTGCTGATTCAAGCGAGCTGACCGTCAAACGAAAGCTCTGCGTGTTATTCTTAGTTAACGACAAAAAGCGCTCTGCCAAGACAGTGCCAAAGATAAAGCAAGGAAGACAATGAGACTGATTCTGTTGGGCGCGCCAGGCGCTGGAAAAGGCACACAAGCCTCCTTTATTTGCCAACATCACGGCATCCCCCAAATATCTACCGGCGATATGCTGCGTGCCGCTGTCAAAGCGGGAACAGCTATGGGCTTGGCCGCCAAAAAAGTGATGGACTCGGGTGGTTTGGTGGGTGACGACATCATCATCGGCTTGGTCAAAGAACGCATTGCCCAACCCGATTGCGCCAAAGGTTTTTTGTTTGACGGTTTTCCTCGCACCATTCCCCAAGCTGACGCCATGAAACAAGCCGGTGTCAAACTCGACTTCGTGTTGGAAATCGATGTTCCTTTTGACGCCATCATTGAGCGCATGAGCGGACGTCGCGTGCATGTGGCCAGTGGTCGTACATACCATGTGCGGTTCAATCCGCCCAAGGTCGAAGGTATTGACGACGCAACTGGCGAAGCACTCATTCAGCGCGACGACGACAAGGAAGAAACCGTCAAAAAACGGCTTGAGGTTTACAGCGACCAAACCCGACCCTTGGTGAATTACTATGCCGCATGGTCTGAAAAAGAGCCGGCTTTGGCACCCCGCTACCGCGCTATCAGCGGACTGGGAAGCGTGGAAGAAATCACCGAGCGCGCTTTCAAGGCACTTCAGGCCTGATGTTCCTGCGCTGCCATCAGACTTAAACACAAAGCGGTTCTGGCCTTGGCCGCGCTCAAGGGGGTAACAAGCCCCCACGTCGTTTGAGCTTGGGCGTGTGCCAGTCCAAAGATGCATCGGCTGCTCAGCCATACCTTCACGCCTTGATCCACCGCAAGTTGCAGGGCTTGCTCTAAGCCCTGACTGGCTGTTCCCATGCCCGTACCCGCCAGCACGATACCTGCCAAAGGAGTGTCTTGCGAAGCCGATGTGGTCAATAAAGCTCTGACCACAGCACCATCGTTGAGGGCATGGTTGGTGACCATCTCCACTCTTGGCCATTTTTGCAGGGCCAATGCATAGGTCAAGCTGGGTTTTTGAAATGGGTGTGTCGCAGCCAAGTCGCGGTGAATATGCCACTGCCCACCCTGCTTGCTGGCAAAGCAAGCCTGCTGTCCACTGGTGAATGCATCAACGCTTTCAGTGGTGAGTTTTTGCACCTCTTGCGACAAATGCACTTTGCCGGCACAGACCACAAACACCGCGCAATGCTGGGTGTGTGCCGCCCAGTCCAAGGCGTCTGCGAGGTTGCCGGGCCCATCTGCAGCGGGTGCATTGGCTGGCAACATGGCGCAGGTCAACACCACAGGTTTTGACCAAGGCCCCATGAGCTCTAGCAAACACGCCGTTTCTTCCAAGGTATCGGTGCCATGGGTGATGACAATGGCGCGGGCTTGCGGGTCTTGGTTGGCGACGTCGACCGCTGACAAAAGCGCCTGCCAGTGGGATGCTTGCATGTCCTTGCTGTTGATTTGCGCCACATTTCGAAGCTCGGTGTGCACTGCATTTGACAGGCCCAAACCACCCATTAAGTCAGCCACTCCTAACGTACCAGCTTTGTATTCTTTTGGGTTTTCAGGGTTTGACGCCATGCCTGCAATGGTTCCACCCATGCCGAGCACAATGATTTTTTGAGGATTTTCTTTTGACATGGGCTTGTAAAAAATGAAAAGCTGGTTAAAAATACAGTTACTGGATATCTAAACAGTATCCATTGACTGCAAAGAGAGCAGTTCATTTTCACCTACCTCAGGAGCCTTTATGGAACCCAGCAAGCTCACCGCCAGGCAACAACAAATTCTCTCCTTGATAGAAACCGCCATTCGCCAAACAGGCGCGCCACCCACACGGGCAGAAATTGCCAAAGCGCTTGGCTTCAAGTCAGCCAACGCTGCAGAAGAGCATTTGCAGGCTTTGGCCCGCAAGGGATACATACAACTGGTCAGCGGAACCTCTCGCGGCATCCGGTTAAAAAACCCAGACTATGCATCAGCTCTTGAGTCTTCACGTACGCCCTATTCATTGTCGCTGCCAGGCTTGGGGCAACTGATATTGCCTTTGGTGGGAAGGGTCGCCGCGGGTTCTCCCATCTTGGCGCAAGAGCACATCGAACAAAGCTATGCCGTTCAAAATTCTTTGTTTACACAAACACCCGACTACTTGCTCAAAGTACGTGGCTTGTCTATGCGCGACATTGGCATCCTTGATGGCGACTTGCTCGCGGTCAAATCCACCTTAGACGCACGAAACGGCCAAATTGTCGTGGCCCGACTTGGTGAAGAAGTCACCGTCAAGCGGTTCGAAAAAAACCTCTCCGGCATTCATCTGCACCCAGAGAACCCCGATTTTTCCACTATCCATGTCAGCCCCAGCGACAACTTTCACATCGAAGGCTTGGCCGTGGGTCTGATCCGTCACCAGTTTTAACCCTCATTGGAGCCCTCTATGAACCTCGCAATCCTCACCTCACAACAATTGTTCCAACGCATCGATGCCGCTTACAAAGCACTTTGGCCAGCCAACGACCCCCATATGTCTGCACCTGTCACCGTAACTGTGCCCCAAGCTTCCAAGCCTTTGCGTGTGGTTCGGGTGGCTGAAGACGGCCATACATCACCCTGCAGCGCTGGGCGCATGGTCATGTCGGGTCGAATGGCCGATATATGCGCCGAGCTTGATCGCTTGGTGCACCTTGAAGCCAGCAAATCCCTTCGCTGAGAAGCGTCAGGTTTTCTTGGCTGTCAGGCTGGCCATCAAAGCCGCGTTTTCTTTTCGATCAGCCAGCACTTTTTGCATATGGGGGCTTTCAGCCATTTTTTGGCCGTAGGCTTTCACAGGCAAATCAGCCAGCAAATCTTCACCCAGAACCAATTTGCATGCATTGACTGCGATGGGCAAATGAAAAGCGGCGGCGCAGTCGGCCAAAGTCATTTGGTCACCTGCCACATAAGGCGAAAACTTAGCCAATTTTGCAAAACCTGCAACGCCTTTGCTCAAATTTTTTCGAACCCGCTCTTTGGTGCCCTCGCTCACCTGACCGCCAAAAAAGGCTTGGGGGTAAAGCTCTCGAGCAACCAACTCGATATGTAACTCCAAATACACAATCAGCTCCCGAACTTTGGCAGCTTGCATAGGGTCTGAGGGAAGCAAAGGGTGTTGTGGATAGGCGTGCTCAATGTATTCGGCAATCACCATGGACTCCGACAAGCAACCATGCGGGGTCTCCAAAAAAGGCACTTTACCCATGGGAGAGCGGCTCATCAGTTTGGGGTGGCTGTTGCCCACCCAGACCAACTCTTCTTCAAATGCAATGCCTTTTTCGAGCAATTGCAATTTATTTTTGTTGTAGTAGTTGCTGACTGCAAAACCGCACAATTTCAACGACATGGATGTTCCTTAGAAAGACAAGATCGCCGCATTCTGTCACAGCGGTCTGGATCCATGCCGACGCAAAGCGAAGCCAACCTGTGCGAGGCTTGGCAGAGATAATGCCAGGCTATGAATACTTTATTTCCAACTGTTGGTGTTTGCGGCACAGGTGCCATGGGTCAAGGCATTGCGCAAATGGCCGCGCAAGCGGGTAGCCAAGTTTTGCTGTTTGACGCCGCAAATGAACGCGCTGTTCACGCGCAACAAGCCATTGCCGCGCAATGGCAAAAAATGCTTGATAAGCAACGCATCTCGACGGATCAACACCAAGCCTATCTTGCATCTTTAAAAACCGTTGACAGTTTGCAAGCCTTGTCGGTTTGTGACTTGGTGGTGGAAGCCATTGTTGAAAACGCTCAGGTCAAACAAGCCCTGTTTTTGCAACTGGGCGAAGTGCTCTCAGGCGGCGCGGTTTTGGCCAGCAACACCTCTTCTTTGTCCATTACCGCTTTGGCTGCGGGCTTAAAGCGCCCAGACCGCTTTGCCGGTTTGCATTTTTTTAATCCTGTGCCGCTGATGAAAGTGGTGGAAGTGGTGCCAGGGCTTGCCACTGAGCTCGCGGTTTGTGACAAATTGAAAGCCTATGTGCTGAGCATGGGTCACCAAGCGGTGTTGGCGCAAGACACACCTGGCTTCATCGTCAACCATGCAGGACGCGGCTATGGCACAGAGGCTTTGCGTATCGTCAGCGAAGGCGTGGCGGACTTTGTCACCATCGACCGCATATTGCGTGACCAAGTGGGCTTCAAGCTCGGCCCCTTTGAATTGATGGACCTGACCGCCTTGGATGTCTCGCACCCCGTGATGGAATCCATTTACCACCAGTATTTTGAAGAGCCGCGCTACCGTCCCAGCGTCATCACCGCCCAGCGCTTGGCGGGTGGCTGGTTGGGTCGCAAAACCGGCCAAGGTTTTTACAGTTACGAGCAAGGCAAGGCGCAAATTCCATCAGAACCAACAACACCCTCAAGCACACTCAAGCCCCCGGTATGGGTGTCTGCCCGTGCGGCACGCCGTGCAGAGTTGTTGCTACTGCTAAAAAACCTCGGTGCAAGCATTGAAACAGGGGCGGCTCCGTCTAACCAAGCCCTGTGTTGGGTCGCTCCTTTGGGGTTTGATGTCACCACCTGTGCCATCGTGGAGCGCTTGGACCCAGCGCGAACCTTGGGCATAGACATGCTCATGCCAGATGAGGCCACCCAACGCCGGGTGCTGGCCACCAACCCAGCCACGCGCAGCGATATGCGTGACGCCGCCCATGCACTCATGGCGTCCGACGGGAAAGCGGTAAGCGTCATTCAAGACAGCGGCGGGTTTGTCACCCAACGCGTGGTCGCCACCGTCGTCAACATCGCCAGCGATATGTGCCAACAAGGCATTTGCAGCCCTGCCGATTTGGACACCGCCGTCACTTTAGGCTTGGGCTACCCCTTGGGCCCTTTGGCACTGGGTGACAGGCTTGGCGCAGACAATTTGCTAGAGGTTCTGTTTAATTTGCAAACCGTCTATGGCGACCCGCGTTATCGCCCCAGCCCTTGGCTGCGCCGACGCGGTGCCTTGGGTTTAAGCTTGAGCCATCTATCCATTTAAACCATGACTGCCCAACTTAAAAGCCACAGCCAAGGTCAAACACTGGTTTTGACCCTCTCCAACCCCGAGCACCGCAATGCTTTGGACCCCGCCATGTACAGCGCTGGTGTGGAAACTTTGAATGTGGCGGAAACCAACCCCGATGTGCGAAGTGTCATCTTGACCGGCGAGGGCAAGCACTTTTGTGCTGGCGGCAACTTGAACCGGATATTGAACAACCGCAGTGCCCCGCCAGAAGAACAAGCCTCAGGCATTGACGCTTTGCACAGCTGGATAGAAGCCATCCGAACCTTTCCCAAACCCGTCATCGCAGCGGTCGAAGGCGCGGCAGCGGGCGCAGGTTTCTCTTTGGTCTTGGCCTGTGACATGGTGGTGGCGGCGACTGACAGCTTGTTTGTCATGGCCTATACCTCGGTCGGTTTGTCGCCCGACGGCGGTGGCAGTTGGTTTCTCAGCCGTGCCTTGCCGCGGGCCTTGGTTAATCAATTCATGTTGTTAGGTGAGCGCATTCCTGCACAACGGTTGGCAGATGCGGGGCTGATCAACCACATTGCACCTACAGGTGAGGCCTTGACCCAAGCATTGACCTTGGCTGAGAAACTTAACCAACGTGCACCAAACGCCTTGGCGAGCATCAAGGAATTGACAGAAGCTGCCTATGGCCAAGATGTCTTTGCGCATATGCACAACGAAAAGCAGCATTTCTTGAAAAACCTCAACCATGCCAACGCGGCCATTGGCATTCAAGCCTTTTTAGACAAGCAAACCCCTCACTACAAACCCTAGCCTTGTCGCTGGCGGTCCCGTCGGCGACAAATTAACCCACCAAGGTCACGGACAAGACAGCGAATGGACGACCCTATCCTTAACATAGAAGAACGTGAATCCATCAACTCTGGCAGATGGTTTTCTTCTCTTTCACCTTCACTGCGACACGACATACTTCGATGCGCTTACGTCAAACGACTCAAGGACGGCGATTTGATCACCGCCCGTGGCGACCCGCCCGAGGAGTGGATGGCCTGTGCCAAGGGTGCGGTCAGGGTCAGCAGCACCTCGCTGTCGGGCAAACAAATCACCTTCACCTATGTGGAGCCAGGGATTTGGTTTGGCGATGTGGCCATTTTGGACGGCGATACCCGCACCCACGATGGGTACGCCCATGGGGAGACCAGCATTTTGTGCGTGGCCAAAGCCGATTTCCAGAAAATCTTGGCCACCCACGTCGAGCTTTACGATGCCTTGCTGCGCCTGCAAGCGCGTCGCATTCGCCAGCTGTTTGGCTTGGTCGAGGACCTCAACACCCTGCCCCTGCGTTCCCGCTTGGCCAAGCAACTTCTGCATTTGGCCCGCAGCTATGGGGTGCCTTCCTTGCACCACGGCAGCGAAACCCGCATCGGTTTGCATTTGGCGCAAGAGGAGTTGGCGCAACTGCTGGGAGCCTCTCGCCAACGGGTGAATCAAGAGTTGAAAGCCATGGAGCGCGAAGAGATCTTGCGCATCGAGCCCGGTGGCTTGGTGATACGCGACCGCGAAGCCTTGTTGCGCATCAGCGCCTCGGAGTAAGCCCATGAGCGCATTTGACAATTTTGTGGGTACCCGTGAGGTGAGCGACGCCCACCGCTTCGACACCGAAGCGCTGACGCTGTGGTTGAAAGCTCATATGCCGGGTTTTGCTGGCCCTCTAGAAGTAGAGATGTTCAAAGGCGGGCAGTCCAACCCCACTTACAAACTCAACACCCCCAACAAAAGCTATGTGATGCGAGCCAAGCCGGGGCCTGTCGCTAAGTTGCTGCCCTCGGCGCATGCGATTGAGCGCGAGTATGCGGTGATGAGCGGCTTACACGGTACCGGCGTGCCTGTGGCGCAGATGCATGTGTTGTGCGAAGACGAGGCTGTCATTGGTCGCGCGTTTTATGTGATGGAGTTTGTGCAAGGGCGGGTGTTGTGGGACCAGGCCTTGCCTGGCATGACACCACCTGAGCGGCGCGAGATTTACTTGGAGATGAACCGCGTCATCGCCGCTTTGCATGCGGTGGACCATGTCGCCCAAGGCTTGGGCAGTTTTGGCAAGCCAGGCAATTACTTTGACCGCCAAATTGGCCGCTGGAGCAAGCAGTACATCGCGTCCGCCACCCAGCCCATCCCCGAGATGGACAAGCTGATGGCATGGCTACCCGCCCATATGCCTGCCAGCGCCCGTGCCGACCTCACCTGCATCGTGCATGGCGATTTCCGCTTGGACAACCTCATCTTTCATCCCACCGAGCCCAAGGTCTTGGCGGTTTTGGACTGGGAGTTGTCTACCCTGGGCCACCCCTTGGCTGACTTCAGCTACCACTGCATGTCGTGGCATATCCCGCCCGGCAGCTTCAGAGGCATTGGCGGCTTGGACCACGCGGCCTTGGGCATTCCGCTGCAAGACGAGTACATCGAACTGTATTGCCAGCGCAGTGGATTGACCACTTTGGAAGCTTTAAAGCCCGATTGGAATTTCTACCTTGCCTACAACATGTTCCGAATCGCCGCCATCTTGCAAGGCATTGCCAAGCGGGTGGAAGACGGCACGGCCTCCAGCGCTCAGGCCAAGGCCTCGGGTGCAGGCGCACGACCCATGGCCGAGTTGGCGTGGCTATTTGCCCAACGCAGCGATGCTTGATTTTTAATACCTGTTAAACCAACGGAGACTCCTGATGAATTTCGACTACACCGACAAAGTCAAAAACATGCAAGCGCGTTTACTCGCCTTCATGGACGAGCATATTTACCCCAATGAAGCCCGATTTTTTGCCGAAATTGCTGCCAACCGCGCCGCTGGCAACGCGTGGATTCCCACCAAAATTGTTGAAGAACTCAAACCTCTGGCCCGCAAAGCGGGTTTGTGGAACCTGTTTTTGCCCCATTCCAAACGCGCTCCTGAGGGTTTGAGCAACCTCGAATATGCGCCCATGTGCGAAATCATGGGCCGTGTGCCTTTCGCCGCCGAGGTGTTCAACTGCTCTGCGCCTGACACCGGCAACATGGAAACTTTTGAACGCTATGCCAGCGAGTCGCTGAAAGACCAATGGCTAGAGCCCCTGCTGCGCGGCGAGATTCGCTCGGCCTTTTTGATGACTGAGCCTGATGTGGCCTCATCAGACGCCACCAACATCCAATGCAGCATCCGCCGCGATGGCGACCACTACGTCATCAATGGCCGCAAATGGTGGTCCTCAGGTGCGGGAGACCCCCGTTGTCAGGTTTATATCGTCATGGGCAAAACCGATCCCGATGCCCCACGCCACTCGCAGCAAAGCATGATTGTGGTGCCAGCCAATTCACCTGGCGTGGAAATTTTGCGCGCCTTGTCCGTGTTTGGCTACGACGATGCGCCGCATGGTCACATGGAAGTGCTGCTGAAAAACGTGCGTGTACCTGTGGGCAATTTGCTCTTGGGCGAAGGCCGTGGCTTCGAGATCGCCCAAGGCCGCTTAGGCCCAGGACGTATTCACCACTGCATGCGCACCATCGGTTGTGCCGAGCGTGCCTTGGAGTTGATGTGCAAACGCCTCAACAGCCGCACCGCCTTTGGCAAACTCATTTCTGCCCAAGGTGTCTGGCACGAGCGCATTGCTGAATCTCGCATCATGATCGAGCAAGCCCGCTTGCTGACCCTCAAAGCCGCCTACATGATGGACACCGTGGGCAACAAGATCGCCAAAACCGAGATCGCCATGATCAAGGTGATTGCCCCTGTGATGGCCACGCAAATCATCGATTGGGCTATTCAAGCCCATGGCGGAGGCGGCGTCAGCGACGATTTCCCCTTGGCCTATGCCTACGCCCATCAGCGCACCCTGCGCTTGGCCGACGGCCCTGACGAAGTGCACCGCAACTCGATCGCCAAGCTGGAGTTGGCTCGCCACATCGCCACTTTCCCCCAGGAAGTGGAAATGCCCATCACCCGCGGTTCCTGAACTCAACCAAGGCAGCGCCCCATGATCGATGTCTACACCTGGCCCACGCCCAATGGGCACAAAGTCCATGTCATGCTGGAAGAGTGCGGCTACCGATTGGGGCGTGATTGGTTGGCACACCCCATTCATATCGGTCAGGGTGATCAGTTCACGCCCGAGTTTTTGACCATCAGCCCCAACAACAAGATTCCCGCCTTGGTCGACCCGAGTGGGCCAGACGGCAAGCCCATCAGCTTGTTCGAGTCGGGTGCCATTCTGATTTACTTGGCTGCGAAAACAGGCAAATTCATGCCGACCAGCGACCGCGGCAAGTACGAGGTGCTGCAATGGCTGATGTTCCAAATGGGCGGTGTTGGGCCCATGTTGGGCCAAGCGCATCACTTTCGCATTTACGCCCCTGAGAAAGTGCCCTATGGCATTGAGCGCTACACCAATGAAGCGCGGCGTTTGTATGGTGTGATGGACCGCCAGCTGGCGCATCACCCTTTTATTGCAGGCAAAAGCTACAGCATTGCTGACATCGCCATCTTTCCTTGGGTGCGCAGTTGGGCGCACCAAGGCATTGATTGGGCAGATTACCCTCGCCTGAAAGAATGGTTTGACACCATAGGAGCACGCCCCGCTGTACAACGCGGCTGTGCCGTGTTGGCGTATTTGCGCAAACCCATGCAAGACGACAAAAAGGCCATGGAAACCCTGTTTGGCAAAACCCAATACGAGAAGCGCTAAGCAGATGGGCGAGGGTTGATAATAGCTGTCAACTCCGACATAGCTGTTTGACCATGCGCCCTTTTTTCTCTCCTTCCGTTGTTGCCGTGCTGGCGTTTGTCTGCGTTTTAAGCGCTTGTTCGGACTCCAAACCTGAAGCAGAACCGAAATTCAAACCTTTTCCCGAAAAACGCTCGGATGCCAAAGGCGACCCTGACACCTTTGACCGGCGGGTTCAGGCGGTGATGAATGAAGGATCGCAAAGCCAAGAGGGCATGGCCGAGGCGCCCAAGGCCGCAAAAGCCAGGCCGCCCAACTCGGGCAAGGAACCGATGGTGATGTTGGACAAAACCAACCGTCCCTTAGGCGAAGTGGTTCACTACAAAGACAAGATGGACTACTACGAATGCAAAGGCATTGTTGCGCCGTGGTTCCAAGAGTTGATCGTGGCGGAGATGAACTATTTCAACGAATTGGCCGATTTGCCTTTTGTGGACCCAGAGCACTGCATCGTGACCTATGGCACAGAGAAAAGCCTGACCCCTGGGCGCATTGGGGTGCAATTGTTTGAAACCCGCAAAGAGTTCGACAAGTGTGTGCGCGGGGATTACTGTCCCATTTTCCGAACCGTCAACTTTGTGCCCATCAACAAATCTTTGATGCGCTCCTACTTTCTCTCCAACACCAATTCCAAAGAAATTTTCCAGCATTGTGTCACCGACACGGGCAAATGGCACCGCAATTCCACCTGCTACACCATCGAGTGAGTAAGCTAGCCAACTCAAGACTTGGAACTTTCGGTCGATTCACAGAGGTCACTCCTTTTTTTGAGCTATGAATACATTGCGCTTTTCATTTTTATCCGTCTTGTTGGGCCTGCATTGCTTGTGGTTTGCCCCTGCTTGGGCCAATGACCCGCCCAAGCCGGCAGACGCCAAGAATCCCCCTGCCAAAGAGGAGAAGCCTGCCAAGGATGGCGCAGCGCCGCCAGCCAAACCAGAAAAACCAACCCGCACTTTTGAAGGACAAGAGCCACTTTTTTACTTTGATGCCAATCGTCGACCCTATATCGAGCCCTTCCATAAAACCGAAGGAGAAGAGTATTTTGTGTGTCGTGGCGTGATTGGTGAGTGGTTCCGCCAACAGATGGCCGAAGAAGCCAATATGCTGGCAGCCAAAGACGACTTAGAAATGGTCAGCGGCTCCACCTGCGCCGTACGCTTGGTCGCCACAAACCATGGCAAAAAGTTACCGATCGTGTCTGTCGAGTTGTATGTCAACTCCAATGTCATGAGAAGCTGCATCTTGGGCGACTCTTGCCCTCAGTCGCGCACAGTGATCATGTATGTGTTGGATAAAACCCTGTACCGCAGTTATTTCATCACCGACCAAGATCGGAAAATTCGCCGCACCTACTGCTTAGACAATAAAAGCAAAATATTGGCCAAAGAAGAATGCTGGCACCACTTCTT
>CAMDKR010000013.1 GCA_945901225.1 Bordetella parapertussis
GCGCACATCAGCGGCCAAGCCGTCTGCAAAAAACTCATGGGGCACACCCACACGCAAGCCTTTCAAAGGCTTGTTCAAGTCGCGCGAAAAATCTTCTGCCTTCACATCCAATGATGTGGAATCGCGGTCCAAATCGGGGCCGCACATCGAACTCAAGAGCAAAGCACAGTCTTCGGCACTCCGCGCCATCGGGCCGGCTTGGTCGAGGCTGGACGCAAACGCCACCATGCCATAGCGAGAAGCACGGCCATAGGTGGGTTTGATGCCGGTAATGCCACAAAACGCCGCGGGTTGGCGAATCGAGCCGCCGGTGTCGGTGCCGGTGGCTGCAGGTGTCAAACACGCCGCCACAGCAGCTGCGCTGCCGCCCGACGAGCCGCCAGGTATGCGGTTCACGTCCCACGGGTTGGTGACGGCTTGTGGGTTGGCCGAGGGCACCGCCACGTTTTCATTGGCCGAGCCCATGGCGAATTCATCGCAACTGAGTTTGCCCAGGCTCACCATGCCTGCATCAGCCAAGCGCTGCACCACGGTGGCGTTGAAGGGCGAGCGGTAGCCTTCCAAGATGCGCGAACCGGCGGTGGTGGGAAAGTCGTTGGTGACGAAAATGTCTTTGTGGGCAATGGGCACGCCGAGCATTGGCGATGTGTCGCCCGCTGCCATGCGCGCATCTGCTGCCTTGGCTTGCGCCAAAGTGACTTCCAAGTCCACGCTCAAAAAAGCGTTGTGTGGGTTGCCGCCAAGCCCAGCGAGCATGCGGGTGGCGAGTTCCACCGCGCTCACCTCTTTCTTTTGCAACAGTGCCGAGAGTTGCGCCACGCCCAACGTATGTAGATCGGCCATGGCTTACTCGATCACTTTCGGCACCAAAAACAGGCCGCGCTCAACCGCAGGCGCGCTGCGTTGGTTGGCTTCGCGTTGGTTGGTCTCGCTCACCACATCGTCGCGCAAGCGCAATGCCATGCCATCGGTAGCGCTGGGGGCATTGGCGGCTAAATCGGCCAAGGGCATGGCGTCGATGGGGTGTGCCATGGGGACCACGCCAGAGGTGTCGACTTCGCGCATTTGCTCGACGATGGCAAAGAAGTTGTTCAAGCCTTCCAGCATGCGCTGGCTGGCAGGGGCGTCAAACGACAAGCGCGAGAGTTGCGCCAGGCGTTCAATATCGGTGGGTGTGAGTGACATGGTCAGAAAAAAATGGCAAGTCCCGAGGCCAGAAATGGCACAGGCATTGGGTTATTATCCTGTCTTTGCTGGTAAACCCAGAGAGGATTGTGATGTTTGGAGCATTTCGTCGGTATTTCTCCACCGACTTGGCCATTGACCTGGGCACAGCCAACACCCTTATTTACGTCAGAGACCGCGGTATTGTGCTCGACGAACCCTCAGTCGTTTCTATTCGCCACGAAGGTGGACCCCAAGGTAAGAAGAGCATTCAAGCTGTGGGCCATGAAGCCAAAGCCATGCTCGGTAAGGTCCCCGGCAACATTGAAGCCATTCGACCCATGAAAGACGGCGTGATCGCCGACTTCACTGTCACCGAGCAAATGCTCAAGCAATTTATCAAGATGGTGCATCCGCGCTCGCTTTTGAAGCCCAGCCCCCGCATCATCATTTGTGTCCCTTGCGGCTCTACCCAAGTGGAGCGCCGGGCGATTCGCGAGTCAGCACTCGGCGCGGGTGCTTCCGAGGTTTACTTGATTGAAGAACCCATGGCCGCGGCCATAGGTGCTGGGTTGCCTGTTTCCGACGCTTCGGGCTCGATGGTGGTCGACATTGGTGGTGGTACCACCGAGGTGGGCGTCATTTCCTTGGGCGGCATGGTCTACAAAGGCAGTGTGCGTGTGGGTGGCGACAAATTCGACGAAGCCATCATCAACTACATTCGCCGTAACTACGGCATGCTCATTGGCGAACCCACCGCTGAAGCCATCAAAAAGCAAATCGGCTCGGCCTTCCCAGGCAGTGAAGTGCGCGAGATGGAAGTCAAGGGTCGCAATCTGTCCGAAGGCGTGCCACGGTCTTTCACCATCTCATCCAACGAGATTCTGGAAGCGCTGACCGATCCCTTGAACAACATTGTGTCAGCAGTAAAAAACGCCCTGGAGCAAACACCCCCCGAGCTGGGTGCCGACATTGCCGAGCGCGGCATGATGCTCACCGGTGGCGGCGCGCTGTTGCGCGACCTTGACCGTTTGATGGCCGAAGAAACCGGCTTGCCTGTGCTGGTGGCCGAAGACCCACTGACTTGCGTGGTACGCGGTTGCGGCTTAGCCCTAGAGCGCATGGAGCGTCTCGGTTCGATTTTCACCAACGAATAAATGCCACTCGGGACGCTGGACCGCAACCCGCCGCCTTTCTTTAAGCAAGGCACCTCCGCGCTGACCAAGCTGATTATTTTCAGTTTTGTGTCGATGGCCCTGATGTTGGCTGACCAGCGTTACAACCTTGTTCAACCGGCTCGCTGGGTCTTGTCCATCATCATTTATCCCGTGCAATGGGTGGCCCTGCGCCCGCAAGTGGCTTGGTATGACCTCGGGGACATTTTTGAAGGCAAGCAAGATGTCTTGGATAACTTGCAAGCGGCCAAAGCACAACTGCTCACGCAATCGGTGCGCACCTCACAACTCGAACAACTTGAGCTTGAAAACCGCCACTTGCGTGAATTGTTAGAGTTGCGCCAACGTATGCCCACGCCTTCCTTGGCAGCAGAAGTGTTGTACGAGGCAGGGGACCCCTACACCCGCAAGATGGTGCTCGACAAAGGTGCGCTCAATGGTGTGGTTCAAGGCTCGCCGGTGATGGACGAGCAGGGCATATTGGGACAAATCACCCGCGTACACCCGCTGGTGAGCGAAATCACTTTGGTCACCGACCGCGAGCACTCCATTCCTGTTCTCAATACCCGCACCAGCGCGCGTGGCGTGGCATTTGGTGAGTCGGGTGGCGCGCCTTTGCTTGAACTGCGGTACATGGCCACCAACGCAGACATTGAGGTAGATGATGTGCTGACCACCAGCGGTGTGGATGGTGTTTACCCCCCTGGCATTCCGGTTGCCAAGGTAGTCAAAGTCGAGCGTCGTGCTGACTCCGTGTTTGCGCGCATCTTGTGTGAGTCGCTGGCGCGGGTGCAAGGCGCGCGCCATGTGATGGTGCTCGCACCGGTGAAGTTGCCACTGGAGCCTTCTGCACTAGACCAAGCTTCGTCAGCGCTACACCACAAAGGGGGGCGGCAATGATCATGCCCCGTGGCCAGCAGTTGCTGCTGCCAGCCAACCCAACCTTCATGTTGGTGACATTGCTGATCGCCTTGCTGCTGGACATGGTGCAAAGCATGGCCTTGTTTGGCAATGCGGCATGGACCCCTGATTGGGTCGCTTTGCTGTTGGTGTTTTGGGGTGTGCATCAACCACTGAAAGTGGGTGTGGGCATTTCCTTTTTCCTAGGCTTGCTCACCGATGTGCATCAAACATCGCTGCTGGGCCAACATGCGCTGGCATACACAGTGCAAGGCTTTTTGGCCACCATGATTCATCGTCGAATCTTGTGGTTTGACGTGCCCTCGCAGGCCTTGCAAGTATTTCCCGTGTTTTTGGCGACCCATTTATTAGAGCTGGCGGTGCGCATGGGTTCTGGTGGCTTGTTTCCTGGCTGGTCGATGTTTATATCGCCTTTGCTTCAAGCACTGCTGTGGCCGTTGGTATCGGTGTTGCTGCTGGCACCGCAGCGGCGCGCGCCTGATCCCGATAAAAACCGACCCTTATGAGCTTGCTGCGCAATGTCGAATATGACCTGCGTCGTTTCAGGGGGCGGGTGTTTGCAGCAACATTATTTGTGTTTATTGCCTTTGGTTTTTTGTTTGTTCGCTTGGTGTATTTGCAGCTTTGGCGCTACCAAGAGTTCAACGCCCAAGCCGAGAGTAATCGCACCGCTATCGTGCCCATTGTGCCCAACCGAGGCGTCATCATGGACCGCAATGGCGTGGTCTTGGCCACCAACTATTCCGCCTACACCTTAGAGATCACGCCTTCCAAGATTCAAGCGCCGCTGGACGAGGTGATTGAAAGCCTCTCTGAGTTGATTGACATCCAAGGTCGAGACAAGCGGCGTTTTAAAAAGCTGCGCGAGGAATCTAAAAGCTTTGAGTCAGTCCCCATTCGTACCCGCTTAAGCGATGAAGAAGTGGCGCGTTTTGCTGCCCAACGCTTTCGATTTCCAGGCGTTGAGATCCGTGCCCGTTTGTTTCGCAATTACCCCTACAACGACTTGGCCAGTCATGTGATTGGTTATATCGGGCGCATCAACACGGCCGAGAAAGAAAAACTCGAAGACTCCGAAAATGCCGGCAACTACCGCGGCACAGACTTCATTGGCAAACTCGGTGTTGAGCAAAGCTATGAGCGCCAACTGCATGGCCAAACCGGCGTGCATGAAATGGAAACCTCGGCCGGTGGAAGGGCGGTGCGACGCTTGCGCAGCAGCCCCGCCATCCCTGGCAACACCGTGGTGCTGTCTATCGACATCAAGTTGCAAAAACTGGTGGAAGATTTGTATGGCAACCGCCGTGGAGCGATGGTTGCCATCGACCCCAAAACTGGGGAAGTGCTGAGCTTTGTCAGCAAGCCCACGTTTGACCCCAACCAGTTCGTTGAGGGCATCGACGCAGAAAACTGGAAGTTGCTCAACGAGTCACCTGACAAACCCTTGCTCAACCGTGCCTTGCGCGGCACTTACCCGCCGGGTTCAACCTACAAACCGTTCATGTCGCTTGCCGCTTTGAACACCGGCAAACGCGCACCTTCGCAAATCTTTTACGACCCAGGTTATTTCATGTTCGGCGACCACCGTTTCCGCGACGACAAGGAGAGTGGGCACGGCACAGTGGACATGCACAAATCCATTGTTCAGTCGTGTGACACCTACTACTACTTGCTCGCTCGCGACATGGGCGTGGACATGATCCACGATCAAATGAAAGAACTGGGTTTTGGTCAAATGACCGGTATCGACATTTCGGGCGAGGCGCGTGGCATCTTGCCCTCTACCCAATGGAAGCGCACCAGCTACAAACGCCCTGAGCAGCAGCGTTGGTACTCGGGCGAAACCATATCCTTGGGCATTGGGCAGGGCTACAACAGTTTCACCATGCTGCAACTGGCCCAAGCCACTGCCACCATCGCCAACAACGGCATACGCCGCAAGCCGCATTTGGTGCGAGAGGTGGTCGATGTGGAAACAAGGGTGGCGCAAGCGGTGACATTGGATGACCCAACCCCCTTGTCTTTCCAAGCGGAGCATATCGACACCGTCAAAAAAGCCATGGTGGATGTGAACATAGAAGGCACATCTGCATCAAGCTTTATGGGTGCAAGCTATACCAGTGGCGGTAAAACCGGTACAGCGCAGGTGTTCACCATCAAACAAAACGAAAAATACGATGCCTCCAAGATCGACGAGCGTTTGCGCGACCATGCTTTGTTCATCGCTTATGCGCCTGCTGAAGACCCCAAGATCGCATTGGCCATGGTGGTGGAAAACGCCGGTTTTGGCGCACAAAACGCGGCACCGATTGCACGGCGCGTTTTTGATTACATATTGATGGGTATCTACCCGTCTTTGGAAGATATTGAAGCGGTGCGAAATGGGCAAGCCACGCGCCCCATCGGCAAGCCACGTCCCATCGCCAGCGTGCCATGGCCGCCCAAGGCCGTGGTACCAGAGGCCTTGCCTACCGAGGATGGCCCCCTGCAGCGCTAAGCCAAGGCATCTCGCGCAGTTTTCAGCAGCAAAGCGCTGACCACCAAGATAAACAACCATCGCACATAGCCAGTTCCGTGGCGCAACGCCATGCGTATGCCCAACCAGCTACCTGCGATATTGGCCAAGGCAATCGGCAGAAAGATTGCCCACAGCACATGGCCTTGCCAACCCAACCACGCCAAAGCCGCCATATTGCTGGCCAAGTTCAGCACCTTGCTGTGGGCGGATGCTTGTAAGAAATCGAAGCCCAGCCAACGCACCAGCACAAAGACCAGCAAGCTTCCGGTGCCCGGGCCAAAGAAACCATCGTAAAACCCCATGACTGCTGCGCACACCCCCATAGACCACATTTGTGCGCGGCCACTGAAGCGTGGCTGGTGCGCTTGCCCAAGTTGTTTGTTCTTTATGGTGTAAATCAGCACCGCCAACAAAAGCAGGGGCAGCGCTTGGCGCAGCAGTTGTGGCGAGAGCAGGGTTAAGGTGTAGGCACCCGCGCAAGCGCCTAATAAGGCGCACAAAGCCCCAAAGCGCAACGCACGCCACTGCAAGGGTATTTGCTGTTGAAAGCGCCACGCGGAAAACAGGGTGCCCCACACCGAAGCGGATTTATTGGTGCCCAGCAAAGTTGCGGGCAAGGCGGTGGGGTAGGTGGCAAAGAGCGCGGGCACCAGCACCAAACCACCCCCACCGACTGACGCATCGATAAACCCTGCCAATGCAGATGCCAGGGTGATGAAGACGGTGTCCATGCTGGGCATTCTCTCAGTCGCTGAGAGACAAAAAAAAGCACCGTTGTGCGGTGCTTTTTCTCTTTTCTTTTGTCTCCTCAGACCCTCGGCGAGCAAAACGAAGCTTGTTTGCGAGTGGGTGAACTTTAGTTCATGCAGGGCAAAGGTTGGCTAAGGACTTTCCCGAGTCAAGCCTTGCTTTGTTTAGCTTCTAGGATCAGCCATTCAGCGGCTTTTTCCGCCAGCATCAGCACCGGGCTGTTGGTGTTGCCGCTGGTGATCGTGGGCATCACACTCGCATCCACCACCCGCAGGCCCTGCACCACGCCGCCGCGCCCATCGCGCACCCGCAACTCGGGGTCAACCACCGCTTGTGGATCGTCCAAGCGGCCCATGCGCGCCGTGCCCACGGGGTGGAAGATGGTGGTGCCAATGTCGCCCGCCAGCCGTGCCAAGTCTTCGTCGCTTTGGAACTGGGTGCCGGGCTTCCATTCCTCGGGCTGGTAGGGGGCCAATGCGGGTTGCGCGGCAATGCGTCGGGTCAGGCGCAGCGAGTCAGCGGCGACTTGGCGGTCGGCGTCGGTGGACAGGTAGTTGGGCGCAATCTGGGGGGCTTGGCTGAAGTCGGCGCTTTGGATATTGACCGTGCCTCGGCTGGTCGGGTTCAAGTTGCACACGCTGGCGGTGAACGCAGGAAAGGGGTGCAGCGGTTCGCCAAACGCATCCAGGCTCAAAGGCTGCACGTGGTACTCGACATTGGGCCAAGGCTGGGACGGGTCGCTGCGGGTGAAAGCGCCGAGTTGCGAGGGCGCCATGCTCATCGGGCCGCTTTGCTTAAACAGGTATTCCAAGCCAATCGCCGCCTTGCCCCGCCAGCTGTTGGCCAAGGTGTTGAGCGTTTTCACGCCTTTCACTTTAAACACCGCGCGGATTTGCAGATGGTCTTGCAGGTTTGCGCCCACGCCGGGCAAGTCCACTTTCGGGGTGATGCCGTGCTGATGAAGCAAAGCGCTTGGGCCAATGCCTGAGAGTTGCAAAAGTTGCGGCGAGCCAATCGCCCCAGCGGTGAGCACCACCGACTGTGTGGCGTGGGCGGTGACCATTTCGTGGCCGTTCCACACTTCAACGCCTGTGCAACGCTGTTGACCATTGGGCAAGGTGTCCATCAGCAATCTGGAGACTTGCGCCGATGTCCACATTTCGAAATTCGGTCTGCCATAGCAGGTGGGGCGCAAAAACGCTTTGGCGGTGTTCCAGCGCCAACCGCTTTTTTGGTTCACCTCGAAGTAACCCACGCCTTCATTTGAGCCTCGGTTGAAGTCGTCGGTGGCGGGGATGCCGGCTTGCACGGCAGCTTGGGCAAAGGCGTCGAGAACGTCCCAACTCAGGCGCTGTTTTTCCACCCGCCATTCGCCACCCGCGCCATGCAGTGCGTCGCCGCCTTTGTAATGGTCTTCATGGCGCTTGAAGTAAGGCAGGCTGCTGTCCCAGCGCCAGCGGGCGTCATTCGTCACCTCGGCCCAGTGGTCGTAGTCGCGCGACTGGCCGCGCATGTAAATCATGCCGTTGATGCTCGAGCACCCACCCAAGACCTTGCCTCTCGGGTAGCGCAGGCTGCGACCGTTCAGGCCCGCGGCGGGCTTGGTGTTGTAAAGCCAATCGGTACGCGGGTTGCCAATGCAATACAAATAGCCCACGGGGATGTGCACCCAGTGGTAATCGTCTTTGCCACCCGCTTCGATCAACAACACCCGCTTGCTGCGGTTCGCGCTCAGGCGGTTGGCCAGCAGGCAACCAGCCGTGCCAGCGCCCACGATGATGTAGTCGAAGGTGGTGTCGTTCATTACTTGGAGGTCGGCATCACAAACTCCGCGCCCTTGCCAATGCTCTCGGGCCAGCGCTGCATGATGGACTTCTGCTTGGTGTAAAAACGCACGCCTTCTTCGCCATAGGCGTGCATATCGCCAAACAGGCTGCGCTTCCAACCGCCAAAGCCGTGCCAAGCCATGGGGACAGGGATGGGCACATTGATGCCGACCATGCCGACCTGAATGCGGCGGCTGAATTCACGCGCCACATTGCCGTCGCGGGTGAAGCAAGACACACCATTGCCAAACTCGTGGTCGTTGATGATCTTCACTGCAGTGGCAAAGTCAGGGACGCGCACGCAGGCGAGCACGGGACCGAAAATTTCTTCTTTGTAAATTTTCATGTCGGTGGTCACGTGGTCAAACAGCGTGCCACCCATCCAAAAACCTTGGTCGCAACCGGCACCGGCTTGGGCGCCGTTGAATCCGCGTCCATCCACCAGCAACTTGGCACCCTCTTTTTCGCCTTGCGCGATGTAACCGGTGATGCGGTCGTGCGCGACTTGGGTGACGATGGGGCCCATCTCAGCAGCGAGGTTTTCGCCGGTGAGTACCTTCAGTGTTTGGGTGCGCTCGATCAGTTTGGGCATGATGCGCTCGCCCACATCGCCGACCAACACGGCGACCGAAATCGCCATGCAGCGCTCGCCCGCCGAGCCGTAGGCGCTGCCAATCAGGGCGTCGACCACTTGGTCGAGGTCGGCGTCGGGCATCACCACCATGTGGTTTTTCGCGCCGCCCAAAGCCTGCACCCGCTTGCCATGGTGGGCACCGGTCTCATAGATGTAGTTGGCAATGGGCGTGGAGCCGACAAAGCTCACCGCTTTCACATCGGGGTGCACCAACAGCGCGTCCACCGCTTCTTTGTCGCCTTGCACCACATTGAACACGCCGTCGGGCAAACCGGCTTGTTTCAGCAAATCAGCCATCATCAGCGCCGGCGTGGGGTCGATGGGGCTGGGCTTCAACACAAAGGTGTTGCCAGCGGCAATGGCCACCGGGAACATCCACATGGGCACCATGACGGGGAAGTTGAATGGGGTGATGCCGGCCACCACACCCAGTGGCTGGCGCAGGGTCCAGTTGTCGATGCCTGTGGAGACTTGCTCGGTGAAGTCGCCCTTGAGCAACTGAGGGATGCCTGTAGCGAACTCGACGATGTCGATGCCTCGCGCTACTTCGCCTTGTGCGTCGGTGAACACCTTGCCGTGCTCAGCCGTGATGGCGTGGGCCAAGGCATCTTTATGGATGTGCAAAAGCTCTAAAAACTTGAACATCACACGGGCGCGTCGCAATGGCGTGGCGTCGGCCCATGCAGGAAAAGCGGCTTGTGCAGCGGCGACGGCTTGAGCCACATCGTTGTGGTTGGCCAAAGCGACTTGGCCCGTTACTGTGCCGGTGGCAGGGTTGGTCACCGGCTGGCTGCGCCCAGAGGTGCCTGCGTGGGGTGCGCCGTGAATGAAGTGGCCTATCTGCTGTGTGCTCATGCGTGTCTCTTTGTCTGAAGAAGATTCATTATCCTGAATTCGTTCGCCGTCTGAACATGCCCCAGCCTTCCATGTGCAACACCTTATCGCCATGCTGGTTGAACATTTCCCACAGGTTGCGGGTCATGCCCACATCGGGTCGGCGGCCCATGGGCTTGGTCTCCAGCACCGTGGTTTTCAAATGCAAGGTGTCATTGGGGTAGACAGGTTTTTTCCATTGGATGTTCTCTAAGCCAGGTGAACCCAGACTGGATGTTTGGCTTAAGAAGTTCGTCACCATCAAACGCATGGCCATGGCACAGGTGTGCCAACCGCTGGCGCACAAACCGCCAAAAACGGATGTTTCGCCTGCTGCGTCATCCAAATGAAAAGGCTGGGGATCAAACTGGCTGGCAAAGGCGATGATTTCTTCGCGGGTGGGCGAGATGGTGCCCAGGTCGCGCACCTGCCCCACCGCCATGTCTTCCCAAAAATAAAGAAGGTCAGCCATCAGCGACCACCGCCCACGTCGATATTGGTGCCGGTGACATAGGCCGCCGCATCGCTGAGCAACCACACAATGGCCTCTGCCACTTCCAAGGCTGTACCAGGGCGTTGCATGGGCACAAGGTGCGCCAGTTGGTTGGCGCGATCTGGGATGCCGCCGCTGGCGTGGATGTCGGTCAAGATCAGGCCCGGGCGAACCGCGTTCACGCGTATGCCTTCTGCGGCGACCTCTTTGGCCAACCCAACAGTGAAGGTATCAATTGCACCCTTGCTGGCAGCGTAATCGACATACTGTCCAGGCGCACCCAGCTTGGCTGCTGCGCTGCTGAGGTTGACGATGCCACCCCCTGCACCGCCGTGTGCGGTGCTCATGCGCAACACGGCTTGCTTGGCGCAAGCGAACGAGCCCAAGACGTTGATGCGCATCATGCGTTCCAGACGCTCCCATGAGGTGGTGTCAACCCGAGCAGGCACATCCAGCACCCCCGCGTTGTTGACCAAGCCGCCCAACACGCCCATCTCTTTGTCGACACTCTTGAACAAGCGCTCAATATCAGCCTCTATGCCGACATCGGCTTGAAAGGCTTGTGCCTGTCCACCCTTGGCGCGAATCGCTTGCAACACATGGTCTGCGGCTTGCGCGTCGCGGGTGTAATTCACCGCCACAGCCCAGCCCTGTTGCGCGGCCAAGACCGCAGTGGCAGCACCGATACCGCGGCTTGCACCGGTGATGAGTAAAACGCGTGGCATGGGGAGGTCTCCGAAGTGAGGGAAAAGGGCAGCCATTCAAAATAGTAGGATGACGACCCGATTGGCGTTTTGCCAAGCGCAAAAAGATAACACGATTGGAGACACCTTTTGAGCCTCGTCATCGATTACTACTTAGCCCCGCAAAGCCCGTGGACTTACTTTGGCCATGCCCGCTTGGTGCAAATGGCCAAGCAAGCGGGTGCCACAGTGCGCATCATGCCCGTCGATTTGGGTGGCCAAATTTTCCCCGCTACCGGTGGCCTGCCTGTGGGCCAGCGCCCGCCGCAGCGCCAAGCCTACCGCTTGGTGGAGTTGCAGCGCTTTAGCCATTTCTTGCAAATGCCCTTTAACCTAAAGCCCAAGTTTTTCCCGGTAGCGGGTGACGATGCGGCACGCCTGATCATCGCGGTGGACCAGCACGATGGCTTGGATGCTGCGATGAAAGTCTGCGGCGCAGTGTTGGCGGCGGTGTGGGTGCAAGAGCGAGACATTGCTGACGCCAGCGTGTTGCAAGCTATTTTGAAAGAGCAGGCTGTGGCGGCTGATCGCTGGGAGGCCGCCAAAGCCCCCGCAGCGCAGGAAGCTTATATGGCCTACACCCGCCAAGCCATGGACGAGGGTGTGTTTGGTGCGCCCAGCTATGTGGTGGACGGCGAAATTTTTTGGGGCCAAGACCGGTTGGATTTTTTACAACGTCGCTTGCAAGCGGCTTGAGACAAGGGAGGCACACATGGGGCATTTTGTTCAATTGCGCGCGGCTGATGGCTTTGAGTCACAGGCCTATGTGGCGCAACCTAAAACCGAACCGCGCGGCGCCATCGTGGTTTTGCAAGAAATTTTTGGCGTTAACTCGCACATCCGCGCCATCTGCGATGGTTTTGCGTTTGTGGGTTTTTTAGCGATTGCACCCGCCACATTTTCACGCGTCAAAAAAGACGTGGATTTGGGCTACACCGCTTCAGATGTTGAAATTGGCCGTGCCTTGAAAAACCTCTCAGAAGGCCTGCCCTCTCCTGGCGTGATGGCCGATGTGCAAGCTGCCATCAGCCATGCCTCATTGGCGACCAAAGGCAAAGTGGGCGTGGTGGGTTACTGCTGGGGCGGCCTGCTGAGTTGGCGTGCCGCCACGCAATTTGCCAATGTCAAAGCGGCGGTGACCTACTATGGCGGGGGCATGACTTTAGAGCCAGAGCTTTTCAAAAAACCGCTGTGTCCCACCTTGGCGCACTTTGGCGCCAAAGACAGCTTGATACCCATCGACACCGTCAACGCATTTCAAAAAGCCCAGCCCAATGTGGAGGTGCAAATTTATGACGCCGATCACGGCTTCAATTGCGACCAGCGCGGCTCTTACAACCTCGCCGCGGCTGATTTAGCCCTAGAGCGCACCCTGGGCTTTTTCATCAAGCACCTCGAGGGCTAAGCGGCTTTTAAGCGTCGCGCATTTTTTCAGCTGCTGCGATGGCGAAATAGGTCAGCACGCCGTCTGCACCGGCGCGTTTGAACGCAAGCAAGCTCTCCATCATCACCGCGTCGTGGTCCAGCCAGCCGTTTTGCGCGGCGGCTTTGAGCATGGCGTATTCGCCTGAGACTTGGTAGGCAAAGGTGGGCAGGTGGAACTCGTCTTTGACGCGGCGCACAATGTCCAAATAAGGCATGCCGGGTTTGACCATCACCATGTCCGCGCCTTCGGCGATGTCCATGGCGACTTCGCGCAGCGCTTCATCACTGTTGCCCGCGTCCATTTGGTAGACCTTTTTGTTGCTCTTGCCCAAATTGCCCGCCGAGCCCACCGCGTCACGAAACGGCCCGTAAAACGCGCTGGCGTACTTGGCGCTGTAGGCCATGATGCGGGTGTGGATGTGACCGTGTGCCTCTAAGGCCTCACGGATGGCGGCAATGCGCCCGTCCATCATGTCGCTGGGCGCCACGATGTCCACGCCGGCTTCGGCCTGGGTGAGGGCTTGCTGCACCAGTACTTTGACGGTTTCGTCGTTCAAGATGTAGCCGGTCTCGTCCAACCAACCGTCTTGGCCGTGGCTGGTGAAGGGGTCGAGGGCCACATCGGTCATCACGCCCAAGTCGGGAAATTCTTTTTTCAGCGCCTGCACCACGCGCGGCACCAAGCCTTTGCGGTTGGTGGCTTCCATGCCGTCAGGCGTTTTCAAGCTCGGGTCAATGACGGGGAACAAGGCCATCACGGGGATGCCCAGCTTCACGCAATGCTCGGCCACGGGCAGCAGCAGGTCGAGACTTAAGCGCTCAACCCCCGGCATGGAGGAAATGGCTTGGCGCTTTTTCTCACCATCGAGCACGAACACCGGGTAGATCAGGTCGTCGACCGTGACGTGGTTTTCGCGCACCAAGCGGCGGGTGAAGTCATCGCGGCGCAGGCGGCGCAGGCGGGTGGAGGGGAATTGGGTAGGTGTCGTCATCCCGAAATTGTGCCGCAACGAAAGGCGGCTTGATTGGGGTGAAACCCGAGGCCATTGCTGCAACGGCTTGCCACTAAACTCAAGCCATGCTCTGGGTCAAAGCCTTTCACATCATTTTCGTGGCCAGTTGGTTTGCTGGCTTGTTTTATTTGCCGCGCATCTTTGTCAATTTGGCCATGGTCCCACCCGATTCTGCTGCCGAGCGGGAACGCCTGCTGTTGATGGCGCGTAAGCTCATGCGCTTTATGACCATCTTGATGGTGCCGGCCATGGGCTTGGGCCTGTGGCTATGGCTGGGCTACGGCATAGGCAGCAACCCGCAAGCCGATTGGATGAGCCTTAAATTGGTCGTGGTGGCCCTCGCCTTGGGCTACCACCATTTGTGCTTGCGCCACCTTAAACACTTTGAGTCAGGTGAAGCTTCGCATTCCCATGTGTGGTACCGCTGGTTCAACGAAGCCCCTGTGCTGCTCATGGTGGCCGCTGTGCTTTTGGTGGTGCTCAAACCCTTTTAAGTGCAGATGAAACCTTTGCAACGCCGAACCACGGCTTGGCCCTTGGCTTGGCTGTGTGTGCTGGTGATTTGCTATGCCAGCTTGTACCCTTTTGAAGACTGGCGTAACCAAGACATCGCGCCATGGTCTTTTGTCAGTGCCCCTTGGCCCAAATACCAAACCGCTTTCGATATGGGGAGCAATCTCTTGGGCTATATGCCCCTGGGTTTTTGGCTGAGTTTGGCCATGTTGCGCAGTGCCAAACCGCGTTGGGCGGCTGTACTGCTGGGCTTTGTGGGCGCATTGGGCTTGTCTTTCCTGATGGAGTGTTCACAAAGCTATTTACCCCAGCGGGTGCCCTCTCAAGTCGATTGGATGCTCAACAGTGTGGGTGGCTTGACGGGGGCGGTGTTGTCGGCTTGGCTGGAGCGACGCGGCTGGCTTTACCGCTGGGTTCAATTTCGCAAGCGATGGCTGCAGCCCCATGCCAGCGGCAGCTTGGTCTTGATGGCTTTATGGCCGCTTGCGCTGTTGTTTCCAACGCCCGTGTTTTTAGGCTTAGGCAATGTGGCCGAAAAAATGCTGGCCTTGCTCGAAGAGGTCTCGCCCAATGAGGCTTGGCCAACGCAGCTCTCTCAAGCGCTTTTCTCGTTTGCTCCTTTGCCCAGCTGGGTGGAAATGCTGAGCATTGCGGGCAGTTTGTGTGTGGCTGCTTTGTTAGGCATGGCGGTGGTGCGCGAGCCTTGGCAGCGCTTGTCTTGGGTGAGTTTGGTGGTGGTGTTAGCGCTTCTCAGCAACACTTTATCGGCCTCTGTCACCTATGGCCCAGAGCACACTTTTTTTTGGTTAACTCCTTTGACTGCAGCGGGTCTAGGCTTGGGTTGGCTCAGCGCCTTGTTGCTTGTCAGGCTGTCCGCAGTGGTGCTGTTGCGCTTCATGTTGCTGGTACAGATGGGCGTTCTTGGTGTGGTGAACCTGGTTCCCTCCAGCACCTATTTGGCTCAAACCGTTCAAACTTGGGAGCAGGGGAAATTCATACGTTTCCATGGCCTGAGCGAGTGGCTGAGTTGGGGTTGGCCTTTTGCCTTGTTGGCATGGGGGGTGTTGCACCTGCTCAGGGACGCAACACATGCCGAGGCATCCTAGAATCCAGCGCATGATCGAAGACAGCTATTTCAAACACCACGTATTTTTTTGCCTCAACCAGCGCGAAGCGCCAGAGTCTTGCTGCGCTAATCACCAAGCACAGGATGCATGGAAGCATTGCAAAACCCAGGTCAAAGCCCTGGGGCTCAATGGTGCGGGGGGTGTGCGCATCAACCAAGCTGGTTGTTTAGACCGTTGTGCTGGCGGCCCTGTCTTGGTGGTTTACCCCGAAGCCGTTTGGTACACCTATGTTGACAAACACGATATTGATGAAATCATCAGCTCGCACCTTCAGCAAGGACAAGTGGTGGAGCGTCTTCGAATCGATCCGGACGTCGGCCGCTAGCCATGGCCGCTTCTGCGCAAGCGCTATGGCTTGATTTGCCAGGCGGGCGTCACCAAGCCGTATTAGAAAAAGCAGCCACACCAGCCAAAGGCTTGGCCTTTGTCGCTCATCCCCACCCTTTGTTTGGCGGCACCATGGACAACAAGGTGGTGCAGACCTTGTCGCGCGCCTTTTTGCAATCCGGTTGGGATTGTTTGCGGTTCAACTTTCGCGGGGTGGGGCAAAGCGAGGGCATCTACGACGAGGGACTGGGCGAAACAGAGGATGTCATTGAAGCTTTGCGCCAACTTGCGCCCGAAGGTCCTTTGGCTCTGGCGGGGTTTTCTTTCGGCGCTTTCGTTGCTTGTCAGGCAATTTCACAAATGTGGCCCACCGAGCGTTTACAAAAAATTCTTTTGGTGGGTACTGCTGTCACCCATTTCAACCCCACCCCTTTGCCAGCTGACTTGCATGACCAAACATTGGCGGTGCACGGTGAGAGCGACGACACGGTTGCTTTGCCCGCCTTGTTGCAATGGGCAGCGCCCCAAGGCTTGCCTGTGATGGTGGTGCCAGCGTGTGGTCATTTCTTTCATGGACAATTGCCTCTGTTGAAGTCATTGGCCTTGCGGCACTTGCGAGCATGACAAGCATTTTTCTCCTTGGGTAAAGCTATGAATTTGTTGCGTGTGTGTGTGTTGTTTTTGGCTGGCTTGTGGGCCAATGTCTTTGCCCAAACACCAGAGCCGCCTGAAATTGCCGCCAAAGCCTATTTGTTGGTCGATATCACCGCTTCACAAGTGCTGGCACAACGCCAAGCCGATGTACCCATTGAGCCAGCTTCTTTAACCAAGTTGATGACGGCTTATTTGGTTTTTGATGCTTTGCGGGCTAAAAAAATCACCTTGCAACAAACCTTTTCCGTGAGTGAAGCCGCTTGGAAAATGCCCGGCTCGCGCATGTTCATCGACCCCAAAATGCAAGTGCCGGTAGAGGACCTCATCAAAGGCATGATTGTTCAGTCGGGCAACGATGCCACCATGGCTTTGGCCGAAGGCGTAGGCGGCACCAAAGCGCATTTTGTGGCCATGATGAACACCCAAGCCAAGGCCTTGGGCATGAACGGCACCACTTACAAAAACCCTGAAGGCTTGACCGAGGCGGGGCATATCACCACGGCGCGCGATTTGTCCCTGTTGGCCACCCGCTTGATGCAGGATTTTCCAAGCTTTGTAGGCTATTACGCGATCCAAAAATACCGATATCCGGGCACCCCTGCTGCCAACGACACCAACCGCAACTTGCTGCTGTTTCGGGACCCGACAGTAGACGGCTTGAAAACCGGCCACACAGATGCTGCAGGCTATTGCTTGGTGGCCACCGCCAAGCGCGACTTCCCCAATTTGCCCGCTCGACGCTTATTGGTGATTGTGCTGGGTGCCAGCAGCGAAAACGCCCGTGCCGAAGAAGCGCAAAAGCTTCTCAATTGGGGCTATACAGCCTATGACGGCATCAAATTGTTCGACGCCAACCAAGCCGTGCTGACGCCATTGGTCTGGAAAGGTTTGGCCGACAGCGTGCCTTTGGGCCGCCCCCAAGCCATTGTGGTGGCTGTGCCACAAGGACAGGCTGCGCGTATCAAAACCCAGGTTTTACGCCCAGATCCCTTGTATGCGCCTTTGCAAATGAACCAAGCTGTCGCGACACTTAAGGTTTTTTTAGACCAAGCACCGCTGAGTGAAATGCCTTTATTAGCGCTCAAACCCGTCCCAGAGGCGGGATGGTTTGGCAGAACCTATGACACGCTTAAGTTATGGGTGAGGTAGGCGCTCGCTAACATGACTGCTTGCCAGTGAGGTCAAGCCGCTGGTATACTGTCAGGCTTTTCGGAAATTAACCGAACAACCTGTTTCAAACGTTGAAGGACGTTTTCAATGCCAACCATCAATCAATTGGTGCGCCACGGACGTGAAGTCGAGAAGACCAAGTCCAAAAGCCCCGCGATGCAAAATTCGCCCCAGCGCCGCGGCGTTTGCACACGTGTGTACACCACCACACCTAAAAAACCAAACTCAGCGCTGCGCAAAGTTGCCAAAGTTCGTTTAACCAACGGTTTCGAAGTGATTTCGTATATCGGTGGTGAAGGCCACAACCTACAAGAACACTCTGTGGTCTTGGTGCGCGGCGGTCGTGTCAAAGATTTGCCCGGTGTGCGTTACCACATCGTGCGCGGTTCACTCGACTTGCAAGGCGTGAAAGACCGCAAGCAGTCCCGTTCCAAATACGGCGCCAAGCGCCCCAAGAAAGCCTGATTTTCATCAGGTGTTGTGCAGGCTCTGGCTGGGCTTGCGCAACATAGGCCTGTTGGAGCGAGCATGTTGCTCGCGCAGGTCGAGTAAGTGGAGGTCTTGATGACCTTCGCGAACATTGCCTCAATGTTCAACTGAAACCACAAAGGAAGCACCATGCCACGTCGTCGCGAAGTCCCGAAACGGGAAATACTGCCTGATCCTAAATACGGCAACATCGAACTCTCCAAATTCATGAACGTGGTGATGGAAAGCGGCAAAAAAGCTGTCGCAGAGCGCATCATTTACGGCGCCTTGGAGCAAATCCAAGCCAAATCTGGTAAAGACCCCGTTGAGCTTTTCAGCCACGCCATTAACAACGTCAAGCCCATGGTCGAGGTCAAATCTCGTCGCGTCGGTGGTGCCAACTACCAAGTACCTGTGGAGGTGCGCCCTGTTCGCCGCTTGGCTTTGTCTATGCGTTGGATCAAGGAAGCTGCTCGCAAACGTGGTGAAAAATCCATGGCCTTGCGTCTGGCCAATGAATTGCTGGAAGCGGCCGAAGGCCGTGGCGGCGCCATGAAAAAGCGTGACGAAGTTCACCGCATGGCTGAAGCCAACAAAGCGTTCTCACACTTCCGCTTCTAAGCGTTCCCGCACCGCGGGTCGCATGTTGCACTGGGGCTGTGAGCGTGATGTCACGTATGTTTCGCACAACACCTCTAGACTGAGACCTGCTCGCTACCCCTCATTCGTGGTGTGGCGATTTTTTGTTTTGAATTGATTCCCAAGAGGTTGACCATGGCACGCAAGACTCCTATCGAGCGCTACAGGAATATTGGTATTTCTGCCCACATCGATGCAGGCAAAACCACCACCACTGAGCGTATTCTTTTTTATACCGGCGTGAACCACAAAATTGGTGAAGTGCACGACGGTGCAGCCACCATGGACTGGATGGAGCAAGAGCAAGAGCGTGGCATCACCATCACCTCGGCTGCCACTACCTGTTTTTGGAAAGGGATGGACTCTTCCTTCCCCGAGCACCGCATCAACATTATTGACACCCCTGGCCACGTGGACTTCACCATCGAGGTGGAGCGTTCCATGCGCGTGCTGGACGGCGCTTGCATGGTGTATTGCGCGGTCGGTGGCGTGCAGCCCCAGTCCGAAACTGTTTGGCGCCAAGCCAACAAATACAAAGTGCCGCGTTTGGCCTTTGTGAACAAAATGGACCGCACGGGCGCGAACTTTTTCAAGGTCTATGACCAAATGAAGTTGCGCTTGAAAGCCAATCCCATTCCTATCGTGATCCCCATTGGCGCAGAAGAGCACTTCCGTGGCGTGGTCGATTTGCGCAAGATGAAAGCCATCATTTGGGATGAGGCTTCCCAGGGCATGAAGTTCAATTTTGAAGAGATTCCTGCTGAATTGGTGGCTGAAGCCAAAAAATGGCGCGAAACCATGGTCGAAGCAGCGGCTGAAGCCTCTGAAGACTTGATGAACAAATACCTTGAAGAAGGTGATTTGACCGAAGAAGAAATCACCCATGGCTTGCGTGTTCGCACCATCGCCAGTGAAATCCAGCCCATGATGTGCGGCACTGCTTTCAAGAACAAAGGCGTGCAGCGCATGTTGGATGCGGTTATCGAATTGATGCCCTCACCTATCGACATTCCTCCCGTGGGCGGCACTGACGAAGATGAAAAAGAAGTTTTCCGTGAAGCCGATGACAAAGAGAAATTCTCTTCACTGGCTTTCAAACTGATGACCGACCCTTTTGTGGGTCAGCTCACCTTTGTGCGTGTTTACTCTGGCGTCTTGAAAAAGGGCGATACGGTTTACAACCCCATCAAAGGCAAGAAAGAGCGTATCGGCCGTATCGTGCAAATGCACGCCAACAACCGTGAAGAAGTCGACGAAATTTGCGCTGGCGACATTGCCGCTTGTGTGGGTTTGAAAGACGTGACCACCGGCGAAACTTTGTGTGATCCCGACAACATTGTGATGCTCGAGCGTATGGTCTTCCCTGAGCCTGTGATTGCACAGGCCGTGGAACCCAAGACCAAGGCTGACCAAGAAAAAATGGGCATCGCCTTGCAGCGTTTGGCAGCAGAAGATCCTTCTTTCCGCGTCAAAACCGACGAAGAATCCGGCCAGACCATCATCGCTGGCATGGGTGAGTTGCACCTCGAGATCATTGTTGACCGTATGAAGCGCGAATTTGGCGTCGAAGCCAATGTCGGCAAGCCACAAGTGGCTTACCGCGAAACCATTCGCAAAACCATCGAAGACAGCGAAGGCAAGTTTGTTCGCCAGTCCGGTGGTAAAGGCCAATACGGTCACGTGGTGTTCAAAATCGAACCCAACGAAGCCGGCAAAGGCTTTGAATTCGTTGACGCCATCAAAGGTGGCGTGGTGCCCCGTGAATACATTCCTGCCGTTGAAAAAGGCGTGATTGAAGCTTTGACGACTGGCGTGTTGGCAGGCTACCCCGTGGTCGATGTGAAGGTCACGCTGCACTTCGGTTCTTACCACGATGTTGACTCTTCAGAGATGGCGTTCAAGATGGCGGCTATCTTTGGTTTCAAAGAGGGTTGCCGAAAAGCCAGTCCTGTCATTTTGGAACCCATGATGGCCGTGGAAGTGGAAACGCCTGAAGACTACGCCGGTAATGTGATGGGCGATTTGTCCTCACGCCGTGGCATGGTGCAAGGCATGGAAGACATGGTTGGTGGCGGCAAAGCCATCAAGGCTGAAGTGCCACTGTCAGAGATGTTTGGGTACTCCACCACTTTGCGCTCAATGTCGCAAGGTCGTGCCACCTATTCAATGGAATTCAAGCACTACACCGAAGCGCCTCGTAACGTGGCCGAAGCCATCGTGGCAGCAAGGGCTAAGTAAGTACCGATTCGAAGTGTCTGCGACGATGCGCCGCCCTGTCACCCGTGCGGGGCGAATCAGCAGCATCGTGCAGACGTAAAACCTGTACACGGGCCTGTTCTTTGGAGATTTGAAAATGGCAAAAGGCAAGTTTGAGCGGACCAAACCGCACGTGAACGTTGGCACGATTGGCCACGTTGACCATGGCAAGACGACGCTGACAGCGGCGATCACGACGATTTTGTCGGCGAAGTTTGGTGGTGAGGCCAAGGCCTACGACCAA
>CAMDKR010000014.1 GCA_945901225.1 Bordetella parapertussis
GCCGGTTGCGACAAAGTGGACCCAGCCACGGGCATCGGTGGGGTCGCCGATACGGCAGACCCTTTGTTGGCGCGTTTGCGCAAAGAGCGTCTGGCAGCTTGTGTCACCCAGTGTGGCGTGAAGTATTTTCAAATCGATCTTGGGCAAACAGATGCCTTTGCTTCAGTGGTGGCACAGTGGCAACCCGACACGGTGGTGCATCTGGCAGCGCAGGCAGGTGTCAGGCATTCGATGCAAGCGCCCATGGATTTTGTCACACCCAATCTGGTGGGCTTTGCCCATGTGCTGGATGCTTGCCACCGCCTGCAAGTACCGCGTTTGCTTTATGCCAGTTCGTCCAGCGTTTACGGGATGCGCAGCCAAGTTCCGTTTATGGAAACCGATCGCACCGATCAGCCCCAGTCGTTTTATGCCGCCACCAAAATGGCCAACGAAATGATGGCCTACGCCTATCACTCTCAGTACGGCATGGCTTCACTGGGTATGCGGTTCTTCACGGTGTACGGCCCTTGGGGGCGTACCGACATGGCGCCCTTTATGTTCGCCCAGAACATCCGTCGCGGCTTACCCATCAAGGTGTTTGGCGAAGGCAAGCTGCGCCGTGACTTCACCTATGTAGCCGACATCGTCGAGGCCATCACCGGTTTGGTGGCCCGCCCCAACGTGGTGAGTGGTGCCGAGATCGTCAACATGGGCCACCAGCGCCCCGTCGAAGTCAACACCTTCATTGAACTGCTGGCGCGGCATTTGAAGCGTCAACCGGTCATCGAGTATGCCCCCATGCAAGTGGCCGATGTGCCCTTGACCTGTGCCAGCGAAGACCGCTTGGTGGGCATTCTGGGCAGTTGGCGTGAAACGCCTTTGGACACCGGCTTGGAACATTTTGTGAACTGGTTGCAAGCTTGGGACCCTCTGGACTGAATTTGCGCCTAGACTCAAGCTTCGCTTATCTGCCTCTTTTCATTCTGTAGGAATCCCCATGAAGCACTTTTCCCCAGCCAGACGTTTACTGTGTGCGCTTACCTTGGCAGGCATGGCGCCATGGGCGGCAGGCGCCGCTGATTTGCCGACGGCACAACCAGCCTCCAAGGGCATGCTGCCCGAACGTTTGGCCCGCATACGCCCCGTCATTCAAGCGGAAATCGATGCACAGCGTATGCCTGGCGCGGTGCTCTTGATTGCACGCAAAGGCGCGGTGGTCCATGCTGAAGCGGTCGGTTTGCAAGACCCGGCCACGGGCAAACCCTTGAAGCGTGACAGTGTGTTTCGTGTCTATTCCATGACCAAGCCCATGGTGTCGGTGCTGACCATGATGATGGTTGAAGAGGGCCAATTGCAATTGGCTGACCCTGTGGGCAAATTCATTCCCGCCCTCAGCCAGATGCAAGTCTTGGTCAATCCCGCCGATGCCGCCAGTGCCACGGTCCCCGCAACAAGGCAAATCACGGTGCATGATTTGTTGCGCCACACCTCAGGCATCACCTACCCTGAATTCACCCGCTCTCCCAGCATGCGTTCTGCTTACCAGCAAGCCGGCTTGTCTTCCCCCGATATCCCTTCTGTGTGGATCACGCTCAACCCACAGCAGCAAATTGAGGCCTTTGCGAAGGCACCGTTGCAGTGGCAACCTGGTTCGACTTGGGAATACAGTTTGTCCACCGATCTGTTGGGTCGGGTGTTGGAGGTGGTGGGTAAGAAGTCTTTGAACTTATTGTTGGAAGAAAAACTGATCAAACCCTTGGGCATGAAAGACACCCACTTCGTCGTGCCTGCCCATAAGGTGGATAGATTGGCGCAAGCGCTGGCCATTGACCCCCTTAGCAAAGCACCCATGGCGCCTATGTTGGATGTGACCAAGGCCCAAGGCAACGATTCCGGCGGGGCAGGTTTATCAACCACTGCCGATGACTACCTGCGGTTTTGCCAAATGATGCTCAATGGCGGCAGCCTTGACGGCAGACGCTACCTCAGCCGCAGCACCGTGGCCTTGATGACCTCGGACCATTTGGGTCCCAAGGTGGCTACTCCCTTGCAGCCAGGCGAGCTGTTGATGGGTGTGCAAGGCTATACCTTTGGTCTAGGCTTCATGGTTCGCCAAGGTGCTGGCATGGCCAGCGTGCCTGGCTCTGAAGGCGACTATGCTTGGGCAGGTGCAGGCGGTACTTTCTTTTGGATAGACCCTAAGGAGCAACTTATCGGTGTGTTGATGGCACAAACACCTGGCCCCATTCGCCAATACTATCGGCGCATGGTCAAACAATTGGTTTACCAAGCATTGGAGTAAATAGTGCCCATCCCTCAAAAAAAACTGCTCGAGCATCTCAATAAAGAGGTTTATTGCAAACTCGGTGTTTCACCCGTTCACGGCATAGGCGTTTTTGCGGTGCGGCCAATTCCCAAAGGAATCCACCCCCTTAAGAGCTACTTAAATGTCAGAGAGGTGGATATCAGCAAGAAGCTGATAAAAAATTTACCCAAGGGTGTTCGCCAACAAATTGACACCTTTTGCTACTACAACAAGAAAACCGTCGCTATTCCCACTATCGGGTTGAACTCATTCGATTTGGCGGTCTACCTCAACCATTCGAAAAAACCCAACCTTCGCTTCAAAAAAGTCGGTGTGCTGATCAGTCTGCGGGAAATTGCAGAAGGCGAGGAGTTGTTTATCGATTACGACATCAGCTTCGGCGAAAAACACTTCTTTTAAGCCAAGCGCTCAGCCCACCATGGCCAGCGGGGCCAGGGCTTCGTCAGTTTGATGACTGACAGGCGTATCGCGAAAGACCTGATTGAACTGCTCAGGTTTGAAGTCTGTGACCAAGGGTGAGGTTGGGTCGGTAGCCAAAACGTGTGCGGGATCGATCAAGGCCATGGCATAGATGGGTTCAAAATCGGTCACGAACAAAGCTTTGTAGCCGTAATCGTCCACGGGGCCCAAGTTGTAATAGCGCAGGCCATTCTTGGCTGCCCAGCGGCAAGCTTGTAAGCAGGCGTAAATGCCAGGCGAGCGGTTTTTATGGGCACGGTTCCATTGGCAAAAGCTGCCATAGAGCTGGTTGTACTTGGGCAACAAAATGGAAACATCGGTGAGCACCAATTCGCCCTCGGTGTCATGTACTCTGAGTACCAGCACGTCCAAGTCACGGACATAGTCGACAAAACCTTCAACCTCGCGGTCGTCAATGCAGTAGTTGGCAAAGTGCTCACCACCCATTTCAAACATATCGTCCAAGGTCAGCTGGTTGCCAGGGATAACTTCTTCCGTGTAGGTGAAATGTTTGTACTGCTTGTCCAACTCGCGGAATTTACGCTCACGACGCGCTTCAGTCCAAAAGTCTTCTGCAAAGGTGTCGACCAAACCATACTTGTCGTTGATAGGTACACCATAGGGGCTGTCGGGGGGTAGGGCATACACCACAAATGGACGCGGCGCAAAAGCCATCATTTCGTCAGACACATTGATATAGGGGCACAACGCATCCCAGCGGGTGGTGTAGTAAAGAATATCGTTGTGGTCACTCTCTACCAGCAGGTTGTCCTCGGTCCAGCTTTGGTTACCCACATGCCGCACACGGGGAGCGGTAGAAAACAGGTTCGCAGGTTTGAACTGGTAAAGCGTGCCATTCATAGTGTTGCCTTTTGTGTTGATTTTTTAGATTTATTTTTTTTAGGAGTTATTTTTTTCAAGTCGAAATAAACTTTGTCTATCGCATAGTTTTCTTTTAAATAATCAGGATCATTGACCTCGAGCCGTGCCACCTTACGGCTGACTTTGGCCAAGTGGGCAGAGGCCTCGCTTTTGCTGTCGGCCAAGCCATCGATGTAGACATCCATCAGGGGGCAGTCCGCATCGAAATAGAAGTTTTGTTTTTTGGGGTTGTAGCTCAGGGGGTAGAGGGTGCAGCCAAAAGGTTTGTCTTCACCCAGTGTGCAGCCCTGAGGGCCTAGGTGGTCGCACTGCGTTTGAATGCAGACGCTGCCAAGCTTTTTCTCTTCTTTTCGGGTGAGGGTGATTTCGAGGGAGGGATAACCCGGCTCAACGTTACAGCAACGCTGGCATTCGGCGCAGTGGTCAAACAGCACGTATCAACCCCGAGTGAAACATGGTGCGACCAAAAAAGTGCGCATAGGAAAAAAAATTACAAGTGTCATCAAGCTTCGGGTTGGTTTGAAATCGACATCATTGAAGAGGTTCAAACCAAAAAATCCTTATGTAGTGAACTCATAACAACAACATAAAGAATTATTAACGGATTTGACATGTTGCGTCAAGAAATCCTTTTTTGTTTCTTTAGATGATTTAAGTGATTTACAAAAAAATGTATAGATGTCCATCCTCGTGACTCAGTTGATTTGATGCAGTCGAATCGCATTGCTCTCGGTGGTGGGTTGTCGATCACGTTGCATATCTGCGACATGAATTTCAAACCGTGCCACTGGGTTGCGCGACATGGGCTAGGTCGCGGTCATTGTTTCTTGTCGGGTGCTGAAGGGGCTACCTTCACTGCATCGCCATCGGCAACACCATCGGGTGGGCTTTCAATCACGCGGTCAGAGACTTCCAAGCCAGACGACAACTCCACCTTGTTGCCGTAATCACGTCCAATGACGACCGCTTTAAGAACCACTTTGTTTTCTGGCGAGACAGTCGCCACCCGCAAGCCAGCTTTGGTAAAAATCAATGCACTGGGCGGCACACTCAGGCCAGAGGATATGCCTGGCAACTCAAAGCTCACGTTGGCAAATCCGCCTGGTATCAAAGTACCGCTGGCGTTTTCCGCTGAAAGCTGCACCAGCATACTGCCCGAGCCAGTACTGATGGCCTGAGACATGGTCTGCACTTTGGCGATAAAGGTTTTTCCGGGACTCTCAGGCACTGTGAACTTGGCAATGGCACCTTTTTGAATTTGTGCCACATATGTTTGGGGCAAATTCACATACAAACGTAAACGTTTGATGTCGGAGACCACAAACAATTCACTGCCAGCACTGCCCCCCACATTGATGAGCGCACCCACATCGGTATTGCGTGCGGTGATGACGCCATCAAAAGGGGCCACGATGCGGCTGAAATTTTTCAATGCCTCAACACGGCTGACATTGGCTTGAGAGGCGGCAACGATGGCTTGCTTGGCTTTGAGGTCGCCCAGTTTTTCTTCCACAGCTTGAGAGGACACAAAATTGGTGGCCAATAAAGACTGCCAACGCTTAGCGGTGTTCTCGGATAAAGCTGCATTGGCTTGTGTACTGGCTAATTCAGCTTTGGCTTGCAGGATTTGTTGATCAAGGTCAGGGGTATCGATTTCAGCCAACAGTTGCCCCGCTTTGACAGGGGTGCCAATGTCTGCTTTCCAGCTTTTCAAATAGCCGCTGATGCGAGCGTAAATAGGCGCTTTGGAAAAAGCTTCGATACGACCTGGTAAATCTAGCGTAGGGGTTGCGTTCGCTGGGACAGGCGCGATAACAGTCACAGTCCGTACCGATTGCGTTTGGGCCTGTTCTATCAGCAGCTTTGCATCCGTTGTGCGTGAACTGATGCCGCTGTAAACCACATAAGCGGCAACGCCAGCGCCCAGCAACAAGGCGGTCCATAACAGGCCGCGCGACACAGTGGGGGTTGACGACTCAAGCATGCTTTACTCCGAAAGACGAGGGGGTGGGGCGTGATTGCCCACGTTGGGTATGAACCAGACTGAATATCAGAGGGACGAGGACCAAGGTGGCAACGGTTGCAAAGCAAAGCCCGCCAATGACCGCTCGACCCAGCGGAGCGTTTTGCTCGCCGCCTTCACCCAAGCCCAATGCCATGGGAATCATGCCAATGATCATGGCCAAAGCCGTCATCAGCACCGGCCTGAACCGAACAAAACCTGCGTCCAAAGCAGCAGCCAAAGGGTCGCCCCATTCTTCTAGGCGTTCTCGGGCAAAGCTGATGACCAGCACGCTGTTGGCTGTGGCCACACCCATGCACATGATGGCGCCAGTCAGGGCTGGCACGGACACAGTTGTGCGGGTGGCAAACAACATCCAAACAATGCCCGCCAGCGCGGCGGGCAGGGCGCTGATGATGACAAAGGGGTCTCGCCAAGACTGAAAATTCACCACGATCAAGAAATAAATCAGCACAACCGCCGCCAACAAGCCCCACAGCAAACCAGAAAAAGCTTTTTCCATGGTTTTCACCTGACCCAACAAAACCACTTTGGTGCCTTTGGGTAAATCGGCTTCAGTCTCCGCGATGACGCGGCGCACCTCTTTGGCTACCGTGCCTAAATCGGTGTCTTGCGTGGTGGCATTGATCTGCACCATGGGTTGTATGTCGTACTGGCTCACCACAGCATTGCGGGTGGTGCGGTTAAAACTTGCAATGCCACCCAACAGTTGTTGGTTGTTATTGGCCCCAGAAGACACGGGCAGGTTGGCCAAATCACTCAGTGAATCTAAGTTGTATTGAGGCGTTTGCATCACCACGCTGTAGGAAATGCCATTGGCGGGATTGAGCCAGTAGGTTGGTGCGACTTGGCTGCTACCAGCAAGGTTGACCACCAAGTTGTTGGTGACATCTCTGGGGGTGATGCCAAGGTCTTGGGCTTGCCCGCGGTCCATGTTGACATCAAAAACTGGACTTTTCGCTGATTGCTGTATGCGAGCATCCGCAACGCCAGGAATGCCACGAATTTCCTTTAACAATTTATCGGCGTACTCAAAATTACCTGCCAAATTGGCACCTCTGATTTGAATGTCAATCGGCGCTGGGGCGCCAAAATTCAAAATCTGGCTCACGATGTCTGCAGGTGGAAATGAAAACACGGTGTCTGGAAATTCCGTTGGCAAGATTTTGCGCAGTTCGCGAACATAGTCTGCCGTTGGCTGATGGCCTTTGCGTAAAGCAATTTGAATGTCGCCATCTTGAGTGCCAATCACACCCGTGTTGTTGTAGATGAGGTTAATCCAACTGGGTGGCAAACCAATGTTGTCGACCAAGGTTGTGATTTCTTCCGGGGGAATGACCTTCAAAATTGACTTTTCGATGGCCGCAAAACGCGCAGCAGTTTCTTCTACCCGCGTTCCAATGGGCACGCGAGCGTGGATCAAAATCTGTCCACCATCGACGTCAGGGAAAAAGTTGCTGCCCAAATAAGGCACCAGTGCAAAGGAAGCCAAGATAAAGCTCATGAACACCGTGATGACTTTGATTCGGTTGAGCATGGCCAGATGCAAGACGCTTCGGTAACCAGCCCGAAACTTTTCAAAGCCCGATTCAAAGCTGCGTTGAAACTGGACCAAGGGGTTGCGACTGGCGGGCAAGCTTTGGTTGTTGCCATGCATATCGGTATGCGCTGCATGGGGCTTGAGCAAATAGTTGGCCATGGTGGGCACCAAGGACCTGGACAAAAAGAAAGAAAACGCCATGGCAAGCATCACCGCTTCTGCCATGGGCACGAACAGGAAACGTGCGACACCGTCTAAAAAGAACATCGGAACAAACACAATGCAAATACATAAAAGCGAGATAAAGGCCGGTGTGACGATTTGTGCCGCACCGTCCAAGATGGCAGTCTCCACATCTTTACCTTGCTCAAGGTGCCAGTTGATGTTTTCAATGGTCACGGTGGCATCGTCGACCAAAATACCGACAGCCAGTGCCAAACCGCCCAAGGTCATGATGTTGAGCGTTTCACCAAGAGCGGCCAATCCCATGATGGCACCCAAGATGGACAAAGGGATAGAGACGGCAATGATGATGGTCGAGCGCCAACTGCCAAGGAAAAGAAAAATCATCACGCTGGTCAAGGCCGCAGCAATCGCTCCTTCCAAGGCAACAGCACTGATCGCAGATCGAACAAAAATCGATTGATCGTTCAGGGGTTTAACTTCCAAAGTTGGCGGCAATGAGGCCTTCATGGTTTGGAGTTTTTCGCGCACCCCATCGACAATGGCCAAGGTGGAGGTTGTGCCGTTTTTGAGAACAGACATCAATACAGAGCGATTGCCATCGACATGAACAATATTGGTTTGCGGTGCATTGCCGTCATGCACATTGGCCACGTCCCGCAGGTAAATCATGGCGCCATTGACTGACTTGACGGGAATATTGGCCAAGTCTTTGATCTCAGTGGCAGCATTGTTGAGGTTGATGGTGTATTCCAAGCTGCCAATTTTTTGGGTACCGACAGGCGTGACGATGTTTTGAGCGGCCAAGGCAGTGGCCACGTCTTGCGCACTCAAGCCGCGAGCTTGCAGTTCAGGCAATTTCAAATCCACTTGAACAAGACGCGACTTTCCTCCATAGGGAAAGGGAATGGCTGCGCCAGCGACAGTGACCAAGGGAGTGCGCACTTGTGTGAGTCCGAGGTCAGCCAAATTTTGTTCAGACAAGCCCTTGCCTGATAACGCCAATTGCAAAATGGGAACGGTAGAGGCGTTGTAATTCACGATCAAGGGCGGCAAAGTGCCGGGAGGCATTTGACGAATCATCACCTGAGAGATAGCCGTTACCTGCGCGTTGGCCACAGCAATATTGACGCCTGGATGGAAAAAAATCTTAACAATACCAACACCTGCATAAGAGTTGGCCTCGATGTGCTCAATGTCATTCACCGTGGTGGTGAGCACCCGTTGGTACAAGGTGGTGATACGCCCAGCCATTTGATCGGGCGGCAATCCGGTATAGGCCCACGCCACTGCAATCACAGGGATGCGAATTTCCGGGAAGATATCTACCGGTGTGCGCAAGGCGGCCAAGGGGCCAAGCACCAGCATCAAGAGCGCCATCACTACAAATGTATAAGGCCTTTTAAGGGCTATGCCCACCACATCTACCAGCATACTTCTTGGCCTTTTAGTTCAATATATATCAGCGCAAAAACGCAAAGTTTATGGCATGGGTGTTAAAGAACAGTCTTCAGATAGTTCAAGACCCAGGCCGCATCGGCGTCGCTTGGGAACACTGGGTAATGTACTTGCTGAATCACGCCTTCATTCACCACCAAGGTGAGTCTTTTGATCAATATCTTTTGCTCGGCAACAAAGGTGGGCAATTGCAATGCTTTTTGGAATTGCAGTTGAGCGTCGCTGAGCACAGGAAAAGGCAACTGCAAGCGTTCAGCTAACTCTTGCTGGTAGGGCGTGGATTGCGTACTGAGGCCAAAGACTTGCACGCCTAAAGCCTTGAGCGCGGGGTGCGCTTCTTTGTAGGCATTGGATTGGGGCGTACAGCCCCGTGCGCCTGGTATTTCATCCCAGCCAGGTGGCAATGGCACGCCTGGAACACCTGTCATGGGGTAACAGTAAATCACTGCCCAGCCCTTTAAATGACCGACATCGACTTGCGCACCATGCGTGCCCATCAGTGGAATAGGCGGAAGAGACTTGCCCAGCAAATGTTGAGCAGCACCATCGTCTTGGGGAGCTGGAAGGTTATCGGGGGTGTTGTTGTAATTGGACATGTCTAGGCATTGGGTGGCGACATGGCTATTTTCGCTTAGCATTGCGAAAAGGGCGTGGCACTTAGGTGTCAGAGCAGCGAACTGCAGCAAGATGGAAATACAGCGAACATGATTCTTGGCATGAACCACTTCACCGCTATCGCCGAAGATCCAGTGGCCACTTTGGACTTTTATGAGCGAATCATTGGCTTGAAAGTTGGGCCTCGACCGGATTTGGGTTTTCCAGGCGCATGGCTCTATGCAGGCGACACGGCGGTGCTTCATTTGTATTTTGAGCGGCCCGTCCCCAACCCGCCTTCAGGCGTTATCGACCACATGGCTTTCACTGCAAAAGATTTAAAGGCAGTTAAAGCAGTCTTTGATGCTGCTGGCTACCCTTATAGATTGCAACATCGCCCCCATGGGCCTTGGCAGATTTTTTGCGAGGACCCCAGTGGCGCCAAGGTTGAGCTGAATTTCAGTCCTCTAGAGAGCTTGGATTAAGTTAAGTAAAAAAGCCCTTGTAATGTGACAAGGGCTTTGAATTTGGTGGCGCTTCACGGATTCGAACCGCGGACCTGTGGATTATGATTCCATCGCTCTAACCGACTGAGCTAAAGCGCCGAGCCGCGAATTATAGCGAGACTGCGGTGGGGGTCGGGGGTGGGATCCAATTACATCTTCATACCGATGATGTACTTGGGTTTGCCACTCAAATCAGTCCATCCCCCATATGAGAATACACCGCTACCAGCCATGATCCACTTGCCATTTTTATCAATGCTGTTTTCAACAAATCCATCCCAAGGCTGATTGGGCAACATGCTTCCCCCGGTACTAACTGTGCCATCGGCATTAGCCGTGACCACCAACGAAGTAGAGTTCGCTCCAGGAGCCAAACTGACCAAAAACCAATCACCCACATTTCTTGCTCTATCAGCAACGGTTAGAGCTTGCTTTTCGGAAAGTGTTGCCTGACCAAATCCATATCCCCCAAGATCATTAAAGTCAAGATAGGCAACTTTTTGACCACCGGTTGAAGTAAAGGCAACCATGAAATTTTCTTGACTAGACCCCGTGCGAATAAATTTCCATGCATTGAGTGTTGGATCAAAAGTACCTGTGCCTGTCGTTGTGGTTGAGCAAACTCTTGAAGAATTTTCAATGTTGTCAGATGTACAGGTTGAATAAGCTATTGATGTCGCGCCAGTAGATGTGACATTGAGCGACCCATATCTGCCTTGGCATCCTGTCATTGCTCCATTTGACTTGGTTGGGCATTGCACAGAAATAAAGTTGTAAATACCGGCAAGAGTTGCTCCGCTGGAGATGGGGTTGGGTATGCCAATGATGGGTGTAGCCGGCATAGAGCCCAATTTAATTGTTCCAACCAACAGCCCACTTTGTAAAGCATAGAACTTAGAGCCAGAAGAACCGGAAACAGAAAAACTCTTGTCCGCATTTTGAGTCAAAGTACCGCTACCAGTATGGCAGTCGCTGGTTGGGACCTCACACCCATATTGGCTTTTTATCACTTTGTAACTATAGGTAAGCTTTGTAGTGTCAACCGAGTAAGTGATCAATTCACCTTGAGCAGCTGATGCAGTGTATGTCTGGCTAAAACCTGAAGAGCTACTGCTTCCGCCACCACCTCCACCTCCACCGCAGGCAGTTAGAAACATGATTGAGATTGAAAGCAAAACATTACGCATAACGAACACCCAAAAAAGTAATTTATCAATAATAGCATTTAGATTGATTTATTCATTAAATTGGCAGAAGTGTCTCTTGATAAACCTCCACAGTATCAGCCTAAAGAATTAGCTGGGTCACTCACAGCCACTTGCCGTGCCGTGTGGGCAGGTTGTGACACGGGGGAGCGGTGGTAGAGGTGTCGTGAGATACGACACTGTAGCAGCAGGGTTCAAGTTGTCCTTTTGAAGGACATCTACTGCATCGTCCAGTAACGGGACGGTTGATAGATGTCGGTTCAACCGACACTGTTGCAGCAGATTTTAAGTTGTTCTTTGAAAGGACATCAAGCAGGGGCAGTCACTGTTCTACTGCGGTTTTCGTTTGGGCAGAGTTAATTCCGTGTTTGACACGGGTGTTCTTATTGGAAAAACTTACCACAACACAACACCCCATTTATTTAAAAGCAATATCGCTCGGACCAGTTCCAGTGGCAACAAATGGTGTTGTTAGGGCAGTGAGTATTCCCGTGGTGGCATTGATCGAATATATCGATACAGTATTTCCACTGTAATTAGCCACATAGGCAAAGGTACCTGCGGGGTTAACTGTAATTTCAAAGGGGGAAGATTCAGTGGCAACCGTAGGTGTTGTAAGGGGAGTAAGTGTCCCCGTAGTGGCATTGATCGCATACATCGATACAGTATTGCTAAGATCATTTGTCACATAAGCAAACGTACCTGCGGGGTGGACTGTAATTGTAAAGGGGGAAGATCCAGTGGCAACAGTCGGTGTTGCAAGGGCAGTGAGTATTCCTGTAGTTGAATTGATCGCATACATCGATACAGTATTGCTAAGATCATTTGTCACATAAGCAAACGTACCTGCGGGTTGAACTGCAATTGCTAAGTGGCGATTTCCAGTGGCAACAGTCGGTGTTGTCAGGGCAGTGAGCATTCCCGACGTAGCATTGATCGAATATATCGATACATTAACGTCTAAATCATAAGCCACATAGGCAAAGGTACCTGCGGGATGAACTGCAATCCAAAAGGGTCTATCTCTTCCAGTGGCAACCGTAGGTGTTGTAAGGGGAGTGAGTATCCCCGTAGTGGCATTGATCGCATACATCGATACAGTATTGCTACGCTTATTAGTCACATAGACAAATGTACCTGCGGGGTTAACGTTAATTGAGCTGGGGCTAGTTCCAGTGGCAACCGTAGGTGTAGCAAGGGCTGTGAGTATTCCCGTAGAGGAATTGATCGCATACATGGATACGGTATTGCTAGTTTCATTTGTGACATAAGCAAACGTACCTGCAGGGTTAACAACAATTGATGTGGGAAAAGTTCCAGTGGCAACCGTAGGTGTTGCAAGGGCTGTGAGTATTCCGGTAGTGGCATTGACCGAATACATCGATACAGTATTACTATCGGCATTAGTCACATACACAGGTGTGATACAGGTGATGGTGACGCCCGTAACGTTTGCGCTTGCAATCGTCCCAGTGTTATTGGCGACGTTGCAGGCTAATCTGCTGGGTATAGTGCCTGCAGTCACCGCATAAGTAGCGCCACTTGCCAAGGCTGTGGCAAAGGTAAACGAAGTGCTGTTGGCATTGATTGTTAAATCATCTCCGTTATTATTTTTAAGAACCAGTGTGCCACTGGTCAATCCAGAAACAGTTCCACCAACTGTATAAGTGGGAGTGTTAGTAAGAACAGGTGCGATACAAGTGATGGTGACGCTTGTAACGTTTGCGCTTGCAATCGTCCCAGTGTTATTGGCGACGTTGCAGGCTAATCTGCTGGGTTGCGCACCGACAGTGACCGCATAAGGAGCGCCACTTGCCAAGGCTGTGGCAAAGGTAAACGAAGTGCTGTTGGCATTGATTGTTAAATCATCTCCGTTATTATTTTTAAGAACCAGTGCGCCACTGGTCAATCCAGAAACAGTTCCACCAACGGTATACGTGGGAGTAGGTGCGGAAGATCCGCCACCTCCACCGCCACAGCCAACAATAGCAAACAGGGAGATTGAAAGCAAAATTTGACGCATGACTTCATCTCCAAGAAACTATCGAAATACATATTACCATTAGATTTACTAATTTAATCAGTATGTTTGAGTTGTCGTTTCTCACGACACTTGGTAAGCGTCCAGCGACGGGACGATTAAAAAGTGTCGGGTCAACCGACTCTATTGAATAAGGGTTGATGATGTCCTTTGAAATGACATCAAGCATTGCCAAACTCAGTGAACTGGCTGCGCCGTGTGGTCTAGGGTGTGACACGGATGAGGGGGTGGTGGGGGTGTCTTTTCTCAGTTCTAAAAAATTATCTGACACCTTGGTTTTTAAGAATCGCATAATTTTTACAACCTGCTTCATTTGACAAGTCGCATGCTTTTCCAAATAACTCAAGTGCTTTGGATTTATTCTGACGAACCCCCTCTCCATTTGTGTACATCACTGCCAAGTACACACATCCAAGTGAATCATCCAGGGCACACGCTTTTCTGAAGTATTCAATTGCCTGAAAGTGATCTTTACGCACACCATCACCTCTGTAATACATCATTCCTAATGAGATACAACTTTCCATTTCACTTTCGTTACATGAGTTACTGGAAGGTTCATCTGTCCGTGATTTATTTTTCGATAGATTTGATTCAATTTGACTGGGGGCATTTAATGATAAACAACTGTCAGTGTTTCCTAATTCGCATCCTATAGAGAATAGAAAAACTGACATAGATTCGTTTCTTGTAACGCCATCACCCCTTGCGTAAAGTACACCAGAGTAATAACAACCAACTCCATTGCCTCCATCGCATGCTTTTCGGTAGATTTCTGCTGCTTTGTACTTGTCTTTACGGACACCTTTGCCTTTTTCGTACAACATTCCTAGACTGATACACCCATCTAAATCGCCCCCATCACATGCTCTTTGAAAAAACCTCAGTGGCTGTAATTTATTATTATTAACACCTTGACCCGAGTTATAAATTGAACGAAGACTTTGACAAGATGAAATATTTCCTTGGTTGCATTCTTTTTCAAGTTGGTATGCAGATTGTGCGTTCACACCAGATGAAAACATAAAAAAAGACGAACAGAGTAGTGCATACAGAAATACGCTAACTGATTTGTTAAGACTAATTTTCATTGGCGGATTCAAGCACGAAGTGCAACTTTGATTAACTGATAGTTAGTTGTCTGAGGATGTTTAGCCTTCAAGGCTTCCTGACCTTCAAGCCTAAGTTGCCCAATCAATTGCAAACACCCCAGCCAAATTGAAAGATACCAGATTGCCAGCCTGATCGGACGCCACAAGTCCACCATCAGCCATGAAACCGTTTATCAAGCAAGGTCTAGGCACAGTCACCTTGCGACGCCGTGTGGGCAGGGTTGATCCGGAGGAGGGAGGGTAGGGGTGTCGTGAGGAGTCGTGAGAAACAACACTTGATCAGTAGGTTTCACGATGTCCTTTTGAAAGTCATCTACTGCAGCGTCCAGTAACGGCTGGGTTAGCTTACAGGCTCGATTCATTACCAGTGCACACTAACTTATCCTCAATCCAGCCGCTTGAGCATTTCTTTTTGACAAGCATTAGATAGGCAAACACCTACAAGATAGTTTGCAATCGCTATATCAATTTTCATGTTCGAGTTGTAGAACAAGCTTGGTGTTTCATTTTGAAATATCAACAACTTGGAGTTATCAAATGAAAAAACTTATCTTGACTGCTTTTGTCGCTTGCACTGTAGGTCTTGCTTTTGCCGAATCAGGAACATATGAAGGTATAAGTGGTGGAACAGTTTCAGTTACTACAAATGATTTCGGAGATAATAAATATTCAATTAGCAATACAAGCTATACAGGAAGAATAGTTAAATCAACTGTATCTTATTTTAAAGTTGGTTCGATTAATGTGTCGCAGTGTCTTGGTATAGGGACTTTAGAAAATTTAAAAACCGCAAACAATGGTACATGTTTGACTACTGACTCAGATGGGGATAAATCTCGTTTTAATTTCGTTCGAACTGAAATTACACCACAAGGATTCAAAGGCACAACCGAAATTATTGGCTTAACTGGCAAGTATGAAAAGGTAAAGGGTACTTGTACGTATGATGCAGTTAGACTGGTCCTAAACAGCACGATTCATCTTTCAAATCACGTTAAGTGTTCTGTCTCAAAGTGATGCATTGATGGTGTTGAGCCCGTAATGATGAAATCAAATACGGGCTCAACAACTGCTAACAACACTGATGAAATATTGCTAACAAGACACCGCAGCATCACCATTAAAGAATTAGCTGGGTCACTCACAGTTCACTCGCGATGCAGTCGGGGCAGGGTGGGCACCGTAGAAGGAGGTGGGGTGGGTGCTTCTGGCATGCATGACTTATTTCTGCGGCTCATCACTTACATTTACCAGCTCAAATTTCACCGAAGCATTTTTGCCCTTCTGTCTAAAGATGGCTGTTACGGGCAAACCAAAAAATAACGAATCCACCAAGGTATTTGTTTGGTCTAGGACCACTTCTATCTTGTAACGCTTACCAATTTCAAGATTAAATTTTTCGGAGTAAGTGCCAAAACTAAGTTTGTCGTTTATTGCTATCTCTCGAACACCGGGTTCAAGACTAAGGTCGCAAATTCTGAAGTCTCTTTTTAGTTCGCAGACTAGAGATTCATCCACAGTGATTTCGGTCTTGGAAATTCCAAAATCCACCAGAACTGGCCACTCAACTCTGACGCTAACTTTTTTAGCAGGTTTGACCTCTTGGACCGAATTGGGAAGCAATGATTGCTGGGTTTCATTGCTTGGTGTTGATTGGGCAAAAACAGGCTGAATGCAAGCCAAGGCTAAAACCAATAAAAAATGCTTAAACATAAAAATAATAGTCATAACAGATCAACTAAATTTCAAATTATCAAATCTTAGCCCAGGCTATGATTAAATAAATTGGATCATATAAATTTCAAGCCTATGAATCATTTAATCAACAAATTTTTTCAATCCCTTGTTTTGTTTAATGCTGCCTTTTTTGCTTCTTCAGCAATGGCATGGTTATTTATCTTGCCAGGATCCTTAACAAATGCCATAGCAGACGCCATCACGGGTGAAGAAGGTTTTCATTGTGTTGCACGCTCGGTTCAAGTGGGGGACCGCATTAAAACAGGAACAGGGCCGGGGATAGTCAAATCCTTGTCGGGAGAGTCCAGCCGTTGTTCAACAAACCTCAACAAGCCTATTCGCGCTTTACTCATTCCTGCAGAAGAGCTACCTGCATCTGCGGCTAAACCTAATGATGACAAAGTACCAGTTGTTAAGGAAAAAGCCAGTTCTAATGCTCAGCTTGAACTTTCAGATGACTGGCAACAGCGTCCTTTGTTACCTGGACAAGATTCCAAAGTAATCGTGCTGTTTGCTGTTAACAAAACCACCAACACAGCTTTGACACTTGGTACTGTTAAACGATCTGAGTTGGGTCAAATTGCCGTTTTTGCACAGACTCGACAAGCAACTTTGGCTTCAAATCTCACGGATACCAAATTAAGTCCTATCGAAAATCTTCAGGTGGGTCAATTGCCGGCATGGCGCTACACAGTGACGGGTAATACCAAGCGCGGTAATCAAAATTCATTTACATACATGGTCACGATTTACGAAGGCAGAGATGAAGTCATCATCGTCAATACTTGGACGACTACTGCCAATTTTGAATTACAGCAGGCAGAGATGCACAAGATAGAAAATGGTCTCTCGGGTGTAGCGCCCCCCTAAATTGGTTTGGCACTCTAGCGTCACCCATGCACTCAAATTTGTGCAAGCTAGAGTTGTCGTGTAAAACGACTCTTGCTCAGCGTCTCATTCCGGGTCGGTTGATTGATGTCGGTTCACCTACCCCGTAGCATCACCATAAAAGAATAACTAGGGTCGGTCACAACTTTTTGCGACGCTGTCTGAATACCGAACCTGTTTTCCTTTTGTAAAAAAAGCCTCCCTCAGTTTCCTGGGGAGGCTGAACTACATTGATTAAGCTGTTAGTTGTTTCCCGATGTAGTGACCATATGGTATTTGTTTGTTCACTTTTGACATAGGGAAATGATCCCGAATTTACTTGACTGTTATTGTTGCTCTCATCCCATCTAAAGCAAGTTTTTTTGTAGAGATCACATCATCAAAAACGCCAGTTCTAACGGGATAAATCCACCACTCGATATGTTTGCCTGTTGCAATTTCAAAGCGACGCACTGGACCGTATATTTCTGCAATCACTTTTTCATCGGAATCCTTGACAACAACTTTTCTTGTGTAGACGGCATCTACAAGACTGGGTGATGAAAAGTAGTAAGGTTGCACGCCAGTATTTTCGAGGCGCAATTTGTACAGCTTGCCAGTCTCCAAGGTGATGGCATCTGGACTGAATTTATGTTGTCCATCAGTCGTGCCAATTTTCATGGTGATGACTGTTGGCTCCTGTTGCGTCAGGTCGGCAGCACCAATCTTATTGGTGAAAATAAACAGACTGCCAATCAACACAATACTGACAAGTGAATTTTTCATAGACTTCCTAAAAATAGCTGCTTTCATAGACTCTGAATGGAGTGCTTTGCTGTTTCAACAAAACCAATGATTTCAACGACTAGTTTATCTATTTTGCAAAAGAAGGAGATGTTCTAAGGGACTTTCCCGTAAGCGATACGTCTGAGATGCTGCGCCACGACTCGGTTGACCCGACAACGCAGTATCACCATTAAACAATTGCTAGGGTCACTCACAGTCACCTTGCGACGCCGTTGAGCAGGGTGGTGACGGAGGAGGGGTGGCTTAAGGCTGAATAATGTTGGCAACGTCCATTAAATGGAGGATTGCCATTTGGTTAGTTGGATGCCAATCTTTGCCCCATCAGCGCCTTGTCATATTCCAAGTCAAGGCACTGATGGGGCACAAGTTATCAATTAAATAAACTAGTGGCTAGCTTGACATGCAATGCATTTATTGTGGGTCAAGTACTCTGCCTGTTTTCGTGACAACTGTCTTGTGCGAATAGTCAGAGCGCTTAACTGCACCAATGCTGGATCTGGATTTAAGGTAGTCGATTAAGGTTTGTGAATACAACAGGTAAGTATTGATGTACGCACCTGAATCGTAAACTGGTTTAAAAGTCGTGTAACCATCTTGACCAGAAGCAATGAAATCGTTGGTGACAATGACGTACGATTTATTTGGAAGAATCAATGCATAAGTTCCAGTTGTGCGATCCCTGACTTCAAGATTAGAGATGCGACTTCCCCGTGCCTTGCTCATGTCAAGGTCCCAGCGAAGACCTGCGGAATAAGGATGCGATCCAGTTGATCCGGCGTTGTCCAAATGATTGGCTAAAGCATCCTCCAAAACATTTTTAACTTGTGTGCCTGTCAAAGTTAACTCAACCAAAACATTGCTAAAGGGAAGAACAGTCAAGGCATCATTAAATGATATGGATCCAGTTTTGACAGGCGCGCGAACACCGCCACCATTTTGAATAGACGCGTCAGCACGAAGACTGCCTGCTAAAAACGCTTCAGCCACGACTTGAGAGATGTCACTTCCACGAGCCAGCGTGTTAGCAGATTCACAGCCTGCAACACCCAAACTCCTATTGGTGCTTTCGCCTGGGTCACGCACCAAACACAAGGGCTGTGTAACTTGGCTAATAACTTCAGCTTTTTTAGCAGCTACTTGCCCACTAAATTTGCTTAAGACAGAGCTTGCAGAAGTATTGACATCTAAGGCACGAACTGCGGGAATGGAAGAAAGTTGAGTCAATAAGCTGGAGCGAGTGGCATCACTTACAGCAACAAATGTTGACGAACCCGCAGGATTTGGTTGTTTGAAACTGGTACCAATTACCAAGGATGCTTGACCTTTACAGTCGTTTACCCGACCCTGGCCGTCAAAAGAAATCGTCATTTCGCCAATTGCCTTGTTGTACTCCCAACTTTGTCCGATACAAACTAGGTCACCATCTTTATTGCGTGTAATAGTTGGGTAACTACCCTCTGTTGTTGTGACACCTAATGATGTGAAGTCTCCGAGCAGCGAATGTGAATCTCCGCCAATAATGGCGTCGACATCAGTCAACTGTAATGCCATGGCTTTATCAGCAGCGTAGCCTTGGTGAGTCAAAAGCACGATGTGAGCAATGCCTTGTTGCTTTAATTCGTTAATGGTTCTTTGAGCAGCAGTCAATTCGTCCTCAAAAACAGTTGTGCTGAGTGGACGTGAGGATTGCTGGGTCTTTCCTTTAATGGTGATTCCAACAATTCCTACTCGTACACCTGAAACCTCTTTGATGCGATAGGGTTTGATGTAGTCGTTGGTTTTGATAGGGGCCAAAGCAGTTCCAACCATGGGTTTGACGTTAGCTGACAAAGGGAATGACTTACAAGTCCCTGTATCAAGAAAGTCTAAGAATTTTTTCAGGCCAGCATCACCTTCATCAAACTCATGATTACCCATGGCAACAGCATCAAAGCAAATATCATTCATCATTTCTGCATCAGCTTGACCTGAAAAAAATGTGAAATAACTTGTTCCAGTAATTGCATCTCCAGCATGTAATTTAAGAACGTCCGTCCTACCTTGGTATTTTTTAAATGCTTCAGACATTCTGGCCATGCCACCAATCTCAGCTCGGGTTTTTACCCCGCCAACAGTGAATTCGTAATCGGCTATGGGGTCAAGATTGGAATGATGGTCATTAATATGTGCAATAGTCATAACGGCAGGTGTACCACTTGAACTGCCGCCAGAACAACCCGCTGCCAAAAAAGTAGCGGATACAACAAAATAAGTTGCCAATCGAAAGGATATGTTTTTTGAGGTCATGAAAAGATGCCGTTGTTTAGATTAACAGCTAATTTATAGAAAAATTGTTTCAGAAATATTTCATTTTCACCCTCTGACGTTTTAAAACTTTTCGTTTTTTTAATAGTTATCAAGTCAGGACGAACGAATCCGAAACAACTTTAAAACGCACGTTTTCTGGGCCGTTAGATCCAAGTTAATTCAATAAGATTATTTAAAACATGAGCTCACTTCTTTCAATTGTCATGTTCCTTTTTTAAGATTTAAGTTTTTTAGGAAATTTATGACATTGCCATCACCTAGTCGACGTGAGTTCATTATTCGAGTTTCATCTGTTTCGGCAGTGGTTTCTGCTGGTGCCGTTCTATCGGCATGCGGCGGCGGCGGCGGCGGTGAGCAAGTTCAATTTGCTTATGGTGTGGCT
>CAMDKR010000015.1 GCA_945901225.1 Bordetella parapertussis
GCGGTGGTCATGCCCAACCTCAAGCCGCCCGTCACCACCACCGCACTTGCACTGGCATACCGCCAGCGTATCTTGCAAGCCTTGCCTGCTGGCGCGGTGTTCGAGCCATTGATGACGCTCTACCTCACTGACAACACGCCAGCAAGTGAAATTGAACAGGCCCACGCGGCAGGCGTGGTGGCAGTCAAGCTCTACCCCTCAGGTGCGACCACCAACAGCGACTCTGGCGTTACCGCCATTGCCCACACCCACAATGCCTTAGAGGCCATGCAGCGCGTAGGCATGCCTTTGCTGGTGCATGGTGAAGTCACAGATTCAAATATCGATCTCTTCGACCGTGAAGCGGTTTTCATCGACCAGCACCTCATCCCTTTGCAGCGCGATTTCCCCGAGCTGAAAATTGTTTTCGAGCACATTACCACCCGCGAAGCTGCGCAGTACGTGGCGCAAGCGGGACGCTTTACCGCCGCCACCGTCACTGCCCACCATTTGCTCTATAACCGCAATGCGCTCTTCATGGGTGGTGTGCGCCCCCATTACTACTGTTTGCCGGTGTTGAAACGCGAATTGCACCGCCAAGCTTTGGTGGACGCGGTCACCTCAGGAAGCAAGAGCTTCTTTTTAGGCACCGACAGCGCACCCCACGCCACGCATTTGAAAGAACACGCCAGTGGCTGTGCAGGTTGCTATACCGCTTTAACAGCGCTAGAGCTTTACGCAGAAGCCTTCGACAGCGCTGGGGCTTTGGACAAGCTCGAAGGTTTTGCCAGCTTGCATGGCCCCGATTTTTATGGTTTGCCCCGCAATACCACCCAAGTGACTTTGCAGCGTGAAAGTTGGACACTGCCTGAGAGCTTGCCTTTTGGCCAAACCAGCCTCAAACCTTTGCGTGCAGGGGAGACAGTAGGGTGGCGATTGATGCCTTGATTTTCAGAATACGGATAAAATTTCTGAAAACTGATGGAGGTTCGCTATGGAAACTGTGCGTATGCGGGAGCGAAGACAGCTGACATTGCCTGCAGATGTGGTTGACCAAGTGCAATTAAAGACCAATGACGCATTGCAAGTCGCGGTCGTCAACGGGGTGATTCAACTTACACCGGTACACAGTAGCTTGAACAAAAAAGTTTCTTTGCGGCCATTGCTTGGCATCGCCAAAGGTGTGTACCAATCGAATGAACAAGCCCCGCTCAGTCAATATGTGGAAGAGCTCAGGAAAGAGTGGGAATGAGCAAGGACACTCCCCTGGAGTGGGGATTCCAGTTGCATGGCAAACGTGTCTATTTCGATACCAATATCTTTATCTACCTATTGGAGCATCACCCCGATTTAGGAGAAGTGTGCTTATCTATCGTTCAAAGTGCAGTTGACAAAGAGCTGGATGGCTATTCGGGTGAGTTAGTACTGGCAGAGCTATTGGTTAAACCTTTGAAAGATAACAATGCCAAAGCAGTTCAAGCGGTCAAAGATCTTTTTACAAATGACACGCGAATTGAACTGTTACCCCATACTAAAACAGCTTTTATAACCGCGGCCCATCTGAGAGCCAACTACAAAATCAAACTTCCCGATGCCTTGCATATTGCAACAGCCGTAGAAAACCATATGGATATATTTCTCACCAACGACAGAGAAATCCCTTCAATTCCTGAAATCACTGTGTTGAATTTACCCTTGGCTCAACGTGTTGCCTGAAAGCATTTGGGCTCATGCTTGGTTCAACCATTGGCAGCACCACGGCGTCCACATCTTGAATGCTTGGCAAGAGCAACCTGAAGCCCTTCACGCCTGCTTGGCCGCCAAACAAACAGACTTTGTGGCCGTGCCCCAAACCACGCTGCCAGCAGATGAAGCGTATGAAGCCTTTATTTACAGAACGCACACCATACCAACACGCAACAATGCCCACGACTTCTTCAATGGTTTAGCTTGGTTGCGTTTCCCTCGCACCAAGCAGCAACTCAACCGCTTGCAAGCCCAAGCCATACAGCAAGAAGGTGTGACTGCGCAGCGGGGAGCCCTGCGCGATGCGCTCACCTTATTCGATGAAAACGCCGCATTGCTGTATGCGCCCGAGGTCTTGTGGCAAGCATTGCAAGCGCAAGACTGGCAAGCATTGTTTGTGACACACCGCGCCGCGTGGAAAGATGCACACCTCACGCTTTTTGGCCATGCCTTGCTAGAGAAATTGCTCAAGCCCTATAAGAGCATCACAGCACATGTTCTGTGCATGCCAGTCCCTCCAGATATTCACGCCGCGGGTGAAAGTGCATTGGACGCTTGGCTGTCACAGCAAATTCATGCAAATGAAATGCAACTCAAACCCTTTTTACCCTTACCCGTGTTGGGGGTTCCTGGTTGGTGGCAGCCCAATGAAGATGCCAGCTTTTATGTGGATACCCAGGTCTTTCGTCCACAAAAAAAACAAGGGTATTGAAAAAAATAAAATAGTCTCTACTATTTTAGGCCTCAGGTCATCTTCTTGGCCAGTTCAAAGGACTTCATGAAACGCGTCTTTCTTCTCATCGTCACCAACTTGGCCGTTATGCTGGTACTAGGTATTGTCGCCAGCTTGCTCGGCGTTAACCAATTCCTGACTGCCAACGGACTCAATCTCAGCGCTTTGCTGGGCTTTGCCATGTTGATGGGCTTTGGAGGTGCTTTCATTTCTCTGCTCATCAGCAAACCCATGGCCAAATGGACCACGGGTGCGCAAGTCATCGATCAGCCCCAAAATGCAGACGAAGCTTGGTTGCTGGACACTGTGAAAACCCTGTCGCAACGTGCTGGTCTGGAAATGCCCGAGGTGGCCATCTATGAAGGTGAGCCCAATGCCTTTGCCACAGGCGCATTTCGCAACTCTGCGCTGGTTGCAGTCTCTACCGGTTTGCTGCAAGGCATGACCCGCGAGGAAGTTGAAGCGGTACTCGCTCACGAAGTGGCGCACATCCAAAACGGTGACATGGTCACGCTTACCTTGGTACAAGGCGTGCTCAATACCTTTGTGGTTTTCCTCAGCCGTGTCATTGGTTACGCGGTCGACAGCGCTTTGCGCAAAAACGACGAGGAAAACACCGGACCTGGCATGGCCTACTACATCACCAGCATCGTTTTAGACATTGTGTTGGGCATTGCTGCCAGCATCGTGGTGGCATGGTTCAGCCGTCAGCGCGAATTCCGTGCAGATGCGGGTGCTGCCCAATTGATGGGGCGCAAGCAACCCATGATCAATGCATTGGCTCGTTTGCAGCACATGCAGTCAGAGGGCTTGCCACCCAGTTTGCAAGCCATGGGCATCACCGGTGGCTTGGGCAAGCTGTTCTCCTCGCATCCTCCTTTGGACGAGCGAATCACTGCTTTGCAAAACAGCTAAATAACCCTTAACTCATTAACTCAGCGCGATTCGCCCAAGGCTTGGGCAATCGCGTTTTTTTTCACCTTCGGTTTGGGGCATTGGCCTTTGGGTAAGTCGAACCAACGGCGAACATCGTCCTCCAAGCCTATGCCGTGCATATAGTTGTAGATGGCTTTCTTCAAGCCTCTTCCCAAGACATCATGGTCGGTGCCTGTGGGGTCTATAAAACCAATGTCGTTTCGCGCAAATGACCCCTCTGGTAAGGGGATCAATGTGACGCCATAGTCTTGCGGCTTCATGCCCACAGGCGAATGCACGGTACAAGCAAAGCGATGAAAAAAACCGCTCTGTATGCACCCATGAAGAAACAGTTGCCTGACATATTCCAAAGCGTCCACGGTGTCTTGAACAGTCTGCGTAGGAAAGCCGTACATCAAATAAGCGTGAACCAACACGCCAGACTGCGAAAACCCATTCGTCACCCTTGCTACTTGGTCTACTGTCACCCCTTTTTGCATCAATGCGAGCAACCGGTCGCTGGCTACTTCCAAGCCGCCCGACATGGCGATACAACCACTTTCAGCCAGCAACTCGGCAAGGTCAGGTGTGAAGGTTTTCTCAAAGCGAATATTGCCCCACCACGATATGTTTAAACGCCTGTGCAAAAGCTCTTCAGCCATGGCCTTCAAGGCCTTGGGAGGCGCAGCCTCGTCCACCAAATGAAAACCCGTCTGACCCGTTTCACCCACGATGCGCTCGATACGGTCTACCAGTGTGTGTGCAGTCGCAGCGTCATAGCGCGAGATGTAGTCCAAGGACACATCACAAAAACTGCACTTCTTCCAATAACAACCATGCGCTACTGTCAGCTTGTTCCACCTGCCATCGCTCCACAAGCGGTGCATGGGGTTGAGCATGTCTAGCAAGGACAAATAACTTTGCATGGGCAAACCATCCCAAGTGGGGGTGCCTACATCGTCAAACGCAATATCGGGTTCTGCAAAGTTGATGTACTTGACTTCGCTGTTAACACGCGCAAAGGTGCGTACCAATCGCTGTGCAGACCGTTTGCCTTGCAAGTGTTCAAGCAAAGACAGAAGGGGACGCTCACCTGCGTCCAAGGTGACGTAGTTCACAAAGTCAAACAGACGAGGCTCATTCAAAGACCGCAGTTCAGTGTTGACATAGCCGCCACCCAACACAATGGTCACACCAGGATGATGTTGTTTGATGCTTTGCGCCATGCGCAAAGCACCATAGACCGTGCCAGGAAAAGGCACTGACAACAACACCATGTGCGGTTGATGCGTGTCAAAAGTTTCAAGCGTTAAGTCATGCAACACTTGGTCGATGAAGGTTTTGGGTGCAGCCAATGCCTTGGCCAGTGGCTCAAAGCTGGCTTGGCTTGATGCCAATGATTCACCGTAGCGAACAAACTCAAACCTATCGTCAACTGCATCGCGCAGCACATCGGCCAAATCATTCAAGAAAAGTGTGGCCAAGTGCCTTGCACGGTCTTGCACGCCCAAGGCGCCAAAGGCCCAGGTGAGGGTGTCGTCCTCGGCGTTCTCCAAGGCTGCAAAGCGCGGACCCTCAGGGATAAATCCGCGTGCTGCGATGCGGTGCGCCAAGGTGGGGTCAGTGCCTTGCAAAAAAACCATCACGGGTTCTATGCAATCTATATAGCGCTGAGCATGGTCTAAAAAGCAGTTCACACTGGCGCTGCGTTGGTCTATGGCTTGGGTTTGGGCAATGGTTTGAACCTGCTTCAAGCCCTCTGTGCTGAAAATTCGCAGCACCAACTTCAAAGCCAAATCATCTTGCCTAGCGTCTAAGTCCTGTGAACGCAAAAAACCCGTCAAGTAAGCGCTTGACGGGTAAGGGGTGTTGAGTTGCGTCATGGGCGCGATCAGCGCCAAAACGCGAAAGTCCTTCACGCGGGAAGGTAACCTTCCACAGACAAATAGCGCTCGCCTGTGTCGTAGTTAAAGCCCAGCACTTTGGCGCCAGCAGGCAACTCGGGGAGTTTTTGTGCAATGGCTGCCAAGGTGGCACCCGATGAGATACCTACCAACATGCCTTCTTCGCGAGCTGCTCGGCGTCCATATTCACGGGCATCTTCAGCGTCCACTTGAATCACGCCAGTGAGTAAATCGGTGTGCAGGTTTTTAGGAATAAAACCTGCGCCGATGCCTTGGATCGGGTGAGGCGAGGGCGCACCACCGGAAATGACAGGCGAAGCCTTAGGCTCCACCGCAAACACTTGCAGCTTCGGCCATTTCTCTTTCAATACTTGCGCACAACCGGTGATATGCCCACCTGTGCCTACACCCGTGATGAGCGCATCCAAGCCCTCGGGAAAGTCAGCCAAAATTTCCAAAGCGGTGGTGCGGACATGGACTTCGATGTTGGCCGCGTTCTCAAACTGCTGCGGCATCCAAGCACCAGGGGTGGCATCCACCAATTCTTGGGCACGGGCGATGGCGCCTTTCATGCCTTTTTCGCGTGGCGTCAGATCGAAAGAAGCACCGTAGGCCAACATCAAACGACGACGTTCAATGGACATGCTGTCAGGCATGACCAAGACCAGTTTGTAGCCCTTCACAGCTGCCACCATGGCCAAGCCCACACCCGTGTTGCCCGAGGTAGGTTCAATGATGGTGCCGCCGGGTTTTAAAACACCGCTCTTCTCGGCGTCTTCCACCATGCTCAATGCGATGCGGTCTTTGATAGAGCCGCCTGGGTTGCTGCGCTCGGATTTGATCCACACATTTGATGCAGGGCCAAACAAGCGGTTCATGCGTATATGCGGCGTGTGACCAATGGTCTCTAGGATGTTATGAGCTTTCATGCGCTATTCCTTAATGCAGTGAGACATTTTGCAATACTTTCATAGCCACAGCTTCACCCAACTTGATGCCGTCCACCGCTGCCGACAAAATGCCTCCGGCATAGCCTGCACCCTCACCACCGGGAAAGAGGCCGTGCATAGTGGGGCTTTGCAAATCTTTGCCACGCTCAATACGCAAAGGTGAAGAGGTTCGGGTTTCAACGCCTGTGAGTACAGCGTCGGCCATGTCAAAACCTTTGATCTTTTGCCCAAACTTGGGCAAGGCTTCACGCATGGCATCGACGGCAAAGGCTGGCAGCACATGGCGCAGATCTGTCATATGAACACCTGGCTTGTAAGAGGGCTCGACGCTTCCCAAAGCGGTGGACGGGGTATCAGCCAGTAAGTCTCCCACCAGCTGTGCAGGTGCGTGGTAGTTGCTACCGCCTGCTATGTAGGCTGCCGATTCCAATTGTCTTTGCAACACCATCCCTGCCAAAGGATGAAAACCATCTACCGTGTCCAAGGTGTCTAAGCGAACCGCATTGCCCAACTCTTGACCCAGAGCAACTTCGAAAGAGGGTGCATCGATGGGGTAGTCGCGCGGGTCAATGCCCACCACGATACCTGCATTGGCATTGCGCTCGTTACGTGAGTATTGGCTCATGCCATTGGTCACCACCCGACCCGTTTCACTGGTGGCTGCCACCACCGTACCACCAGGGCACATGCAAAAGCTGTAGACGGCTCTGCCGTTGCTGGCATGGTGCACCAGTTTGTAGTCAGCCGCACCCAGCATGGGGTGGCCTGCATGTTTGCCCCAACGTGCACGGTCAATCACACTTTGCGGATGCTCAATGCGAACGCCGATAGAAAAAGCCTTGGCTTGCATCGCCACTTGGTGTCGGTGCAGCATGGTGAAGGTGTCGCGTGCACTGTGCCCCAAAGCCATCACCACATACTGCGCTGGCAATTCGTAGGTCTCACCTGTGTCTTGCTTCAAAATATGCAAGGCTTGAAGATGACGCTGAGCGTCATAGCGGATGTCCGTCACACGCTGGGCAAATCTAACCTCGCCACCCAGGCGAATGATTTCTGCCCGCAGACCTTCAACCACCTTCACCAATTTGAAGGTACCGATGTGCGGATGCGCCGCCCACAGAATTTCTTCGGGGGCACCAAAGCGCACAAATTCATTCATGACTTTGCGACCCAAGTGTCTGGGGTCTTTGATTTGGCTGTACAGCTTGCCGTCTGAAAAGGTGCCTGCACCGCCTTCACCAAATTGCACATTACTCTCAGGTTTCAATACAGACTTGCGCCAAAGTCCCCAAGTGTCTTGGGTTCGCTGCCTCACGGCTTGTCCGCGTTCAATGACGATGGGATTCAAACCCATTTGCGCCAAAACCAGCGCTGCAAATATGCCGCAGGGTCCAAAGCCCACCACCACAGGGCGAGGAGTGCCTTGTGCAGGCCAGTCGACAGGTGCTTGCACAGGGGCATACCAATGCATATCGGGTGTGGCTTGGATATGCGGGTGTTGAGCATGTTGTTGCAGCAACTGCTGCTCTTTATCAATGTCGTGGAGTTCCACATCAACGATGTACACCACTTGCAGTTTTTGCCGTGCATCAAAACTGCGTTTAAACACTTTCCAATCTGCAATCGCGTTCATAGGAATGCCCAACGTAGCTGCGATCAATGGCGCAAGTGTGGGCGGATACAGAGGGGGTGCAGAAACCTTGTCCGGTGGATTGAACGCGGAATCAAGTGGCAGCTTGAGTTCAGTCAGGCGAATCATGGGCGCATAGCGTCTATCAAGGGCAACATGTCCTTGGCCATCAACATGCCAGCGTGGTCTGAAATATGGTCGCCGTAGCTGTATAAAAATTTCCCCTCTTTGGCAATGGTGCATATGTCTGCAGGCACATCACAGAGCAAGGGAAGCGGGTCATACACCAGCAAAGTGGGGTTGTCATGCATCAGCTTGGTGATGAACTCTTGGTAGGCAGCCGTTCCTTTGAGGTGGTCGGTGAAGCGCAGCTGGCATGACGGATTTTGCTTTCGCTTCAAAACGGTGTTGAGAAAGTCAAACCGGGTCAAGCCGCCACTGATGCAACTGTTGGGGTCCGGTAATGTCGGGTTATCAATCACAAACACCACACGCTTGCCCGAAGCTTGCCAATGCTTGATTCTTTCTGAATACATCAGCACATTCCTGTCCACCTCCTCTGAGGTTGTGTGCTGGGCGATGAAGCCAGATTGCCCATCAAGGTGGTACATGCCTCTCAATGCATTCGCCAAAACCACCACTTTTAAATTGGGATTGGCATCCATTGCATCGTAGGCGGCACGGTTGACAGGAGCGGTCTCCCCTGAAAGCACATTCACAGGTCCCATCATGGCCCAACTGTGCTCAGGTGGAGAAGAGCGAATCAAGCTGTAAATCAGCGCCTCACCTTTGCTGTCACCCAAAAGCACATGGGTAGGAGCTTGCACCTTGCCATCTTGAAAGCACCACATCAGCAAATGCTGTTGATCTGCAGGCAGCGTGCAACTTGGGGTATATGTTCCGCGCTCAACGCCCACTACCAAGGTCGAGGGGTCTGCATTGAGCATGCCGTGGTGCCTGAATTTCAATCCATCGAAAACGTTGATGGCATGAGACACCAACAACACCGCAACCATCCATAAACTCAGCCAAAGCACAGCACGAGGGTATTTTTTACCAAAGCGAATCGGTTGTTCTATAAAACGGTAGGTGAGGTAGGCCAGTAAAAAGCTCAGCGCCACCAACCCCAAGCGCACTTCCACAGAGGGTGTTTGCGAGGCCAAAATACGGGCAAATGAGAGCAAAGGCCAATGCCATAAATACAGCGGGTAACTGATCAGTCCAATCGCAACCAAGGGCCTTGACGCCAACCAAGTGCTGTTAAGACTGCTGTTGCTGCCTGCCAGCAATACCAATGCGGCACCAACGACAGGAATGACAGCCCAATAGCCAGGAAAGGCCATGTCCTTATCGAAAAAGAAGGCCGATCCCAACACCAAGCCCAAGCCCCACCAGCCTGCAGGATTGCGCCATGCCCTAGCCAAGCGCGGGTTGTTCATCAAGGCAATGGCCAAAGACGCACCCAGTAACAACTCCCAACTGCGGCTCAGTGGGGAATAAAAGTCGCGTGACAAATCGCCTTTGAAAACCAACCAAAAGCTATAGCCTATGGAGGACACCATCAACAACATAAGCATATGCAAAGACCAGCGAGGTACACGCTTGAACAACAGCAGCAGCAAAGGCCAAAGCAGGTAGAACTGTTCTTCAATCGCCAGCGACCATAAGTGCAGCATGGGTTTGGTGTCAGCGGCATTGTCAAAATAGCCGGACTCTCGCAGCAGCATGAAGTTGGTGAGAAAAATGGCACTGCTACCGGTATGCTTTGCCAGTTGTTTGTATTCAATAAAGTTCAGGCAAACCCAACCGGCCGCCAAGCCAAAACCCAATACCAGCAGCAACGCTGGGAAAATTCGCCGAACACGCCTTGCGTAAAAATGACGCAGGCTAAATCGCTGATCGCGCAAGTCGCGCAGTATCAGTCCGGTGATGAGGTAGCCGGAGATGACGAAAAAAACATCCACGCCCACAAAGCCACCGCTCAACTGGTCGGGAAATGCGTGAAAGATGACGACGATCAAAACCGCGATGGCCCGCAAGCCATCTATGTCCGGTCTGTAATCTGTTTGGTTCTGCGAAATAACGGCGCCTCGCTTCTTCTCAAAAACTGCACGCTCGGGGCGTGGTGAATACGAATCATAGACCGATGGATAATCTCCTTGTGAAGCCTGCTAGGCCGTCGCTGGTGCAAGGACAGAAATGTCGCACTGGAGGAACGTCCGGACTGCACAGGACAGCGTAGGAGGTAACACCTCTCCACCGTGAGGTGAGGATCAGAGCAACAGAGACGAGTCACCTTGGGTGCTAGCACACAAGGCGGGTGAAACGGGCAATCTCTACGCGCAGCAATACCAAGTAGGCCAACGTTGAGGCGGTTCGCTGAGTTGGCGGGTAGGTAGCACCGAGCCGGGTGGGTGACCCCCGGCCCAGAGGAATGACGGTCACGTATTGGGAAACCAATATGCACAGAATCCGGCGTATCGGCGGGCTTCACATTTTTTAATTGAATTTATATGCATATAAGCAGTGTCAATTGGCAGCATCGATGGCAAAGTTTTGCAGTCTTTTCCGTGTCCTTTTTGGCTGTATCGGTGAGCTTAGGTGTTGCCATGGTCTCCATAGCCAAACTGTTGCTGTTAATAGCGGTTGTAGGCCAACTGGTTTTTGACGTCAAACACCGAAGCTTTCCCTCCTTCAAACGGTGGCCCTCAATGACATGGTGGATATTGCTGGCCATGGGTTGGATGAGTTTGAGTTTTTTGTGGACTGAGTCAAGTTCTGCTGATGCTTTGGCCGGATGGGGCAGGCACAGCCGCATTTTGTGGTTTTTGGCTGTTTTTTATCTTTTGAGAAGCGCTCAACAGTCTTTGTTGACCTTGAAATGGTTTGTGGCTGGAATGGTGGTGATGCTGCTGTCATCTTGGGCTTTGGTGGCTGGATTGCCAGTGCCTTGGGCAACCGCTAAAGATTTGCCTTCATTGGGCATTGTTCATGGCAGCACACTGGAACAACCTGTGTTGCTAACTTTATTGGCGACTGTTTTATGGTTCATGCGTGAGCACTGGCCCAAGGGACATTGGCGTTGGGTGCCTTGGGTGATATTGCTACTGACCATCGTGAATGTTTTTTTTGTGATGACGGGGCGCAGCGGTTTTTTGGTCATGCTGTTAGCCATCACTTTGGCAGTATGGTGGGAGTTACCCAAAAGATGGCGATGGCTGGTGCTGGGTTTGCCATTTGTACTAAGTGCTTTGATGATGGTTTTGTCACCAAGATTTGAAGCTCAAACCACCAAAGTGTTTCATGATGTCCTGAGTTATCAACAGGGAAGCATTGAAACATCTCAGGGGCAACGCTTGGATTATTGGCATCGATCTTTGCTGGCTGTTGAAGAAAAACCTCTGATGGGTCATGGTGTTGGAAGTTGGCGCATGAATTACCACCGCTTGGGCGGTATGCAAAATGATGCACCGTCCAACCCCCATCAGCAGTATTTATTGTGGGCTGTGGAGTCTGGTCTCATTGGTGCAGTGCTGTTGGTTGGCATATTGTTTTTCCAACTCAAGGCTGCACTTACGTTGCCAGAAAGTTCCCGACAGACTTTGCTGACTGTCACCTTTATTTCTGCAACCATGGGCTTGATGAACTGCCCCTATTTCGGGGCAGGTATGGGTGAGTGCTTGGTTTTTTTAGCCGCCAGTTTGCTTTCATTGCATCAAAATCAGACGGATTAAAAAACTTCCATGATAAAAAAACCTTTCTTGCGTAAAGAAAACCCTTGGCAGCGAAGACGAAAGAAACTTCAATACAGTCTGTTTAAAAAACTAAGCCGTAACGCAATGCCTGTCTTTGTCAGGGGTGGCGATTTAATAAGCATTCAACCAATGGCCTGGGGTGAATACGAGCCTGAAGTTGTCGAGTTGATCAAGCACTGGGCAGATACAAATCATTCAGATTTCTTTTGGGATATTGGTGCAAACATTGGTTTGATTTCATGTCAAGTTGGGCATTTGTTTAAGCAGGTTCATTTATTTGAACCCAACCCAGATTGCTTGAGTTTGCTGAAAATCAACTTGAAATCCATGTTGCGAAATCAGGAGACCCATGTACACCCTTATGCGCTTGGAAATCAAAAGGAGCGTCTGACCTTGATGGTCCCTTTTGACAATTGGGGAGGCGCATTCATTTCATCAGCAGATAACGAATATTCACCAGATGTGTTGGCCCACAAAGATGGCTTTACACGTTTTGATCCCACTCAATACCAGGCGCATGAAGTTCAGGTGGAGTCGGCTGTAGACGTCATGTCAGCATTGTTCTCATCTATGCGTTCCATGGGTTTGCGCAAAGGCGTGATCAAAATTGATGTTGAAGGTTTTGAGTCTTTGGTGCTTAAAGCTATCGCCTCGACTGTTCCTGAAGATTTTGAAGTGATGGTAGTGTTTGAAAACTGGAATCTTGATGCCTCTTTGCCTGTGCTGACGCTTGGCTCAAATTTAAAGGCTGATTTCTTTCATCTTGCCAGCGATGTACGGCCATGGCCTTTTTTGCCGAGAACAGTCAATTCAATTTATAACTTTATTCGTGGAGGGCATTCTGTATTTCTTGCGCCTCTCACACAAATGCTTCCTGCGGGTACCTGCGTGCTGATGATTGCACCAAACGACATTTAGTTGAATTCATTTTGGAGCACATGCTCCACATGCGCCTGCAGCGACCTTAGGGCTACAGGCCACAGCGCTTGCGGCACATCGTCATAGGCCAAAGGCAACCAGTCTTGCAAAGAACCTTGCGGCAAAGCTTGCATGGCTCGGCGAACTTTGTCTTCGCGTTTTAATCGGTGCGCTTTCAATCGTTCTATGCAGTCGATTGCGCTGTATGGCTCAGCCCACAAATTACCCAACACATAACCATGTGCAGGCAAGATAAATTGAACCCGCCACTGTTTGCAGGCTACAACCAGCTTGTCTAAAGAAGCAAGGTAGTCGCCCATATGCCCATCGGGTGGGTCCACAACAGTGGTGCTGCCATTGAGCACGTGGTCGCCGCTGATGAGCAGGCCATCTTCTTGCAAAATCAAACACAGGTGGTTTGCAGCGTGGCCAGGGGTATGAATCACTTGCAAGGTGTGCGTGTGACCTTGGCTGTGCAAAACAATGCTTTCACCGTCGTTCAAAATTCGGTCAGGAGAAAACTCGCTGTGAGGACGAGCTTGGGCAGAAGAGGGCAAACCCATGACTTGCACAGTTAAACCCTTTTCTGCGCACTTGTTTTTCAGCAACCAAGCAGCGGGCGAATGGTCTGGGTGTGAGTGGGTACAAATGATGGCTCGGATATCGCCTTTGCAAGACTGCCACAAGCGCTCAACATGCGCTGCATCAGGTGGACCAGGGTCCACTACTACATAACCACTTTGGTCGTCCCCAATCAGATAGCTGTTGGTACCTGGCCCCGTCATCATGCTGGGGTTGGGTGCGGTTAAGCGTCGCACATGGGCCAGCAGGGGCACAGCTGTGTCAGATTGCCAATCTAGGTGATGAACGATTTGCCCATCAGGACAGGTCAGTGCCAATTCACCAAACGGTGCTTCATGTTCCATGAAGCGTGCATCTTTGCCTTGCAGCAATCCAGCTCGCGGGCAACTGTGAAACCAAGGTTGTTCATTGGCGCAAGCGGCCAAAACACTGTCCACAGTGGTGTAGCTCTTCAGTTTTTCAAGCGTGCGAATGGTGGGAAAGATAATGAAGAAGTCCCCTGCTGCATGACGACTCAGCGCTTCAGTTGGGCTGACCCATACCGGCTCAAACTGTTCTTTTTCGTCCGCGATCGGTACCTGTCCCTCGGGCATACGCGCAACCAAAAAAGGCACATCAAATCGCCTAGGCAAATCACGGTCGGTTACCCAGTGTGCCAAAACGTACACCTCATTGGCAGACAGTATCAAACCATGCGCATGGCACTGCTCAGCAAAGTGATCTTGCCTAGATAGCAAGGCTTGCGTTTCTGGGCGCACAGGCTTGCCGTCAGCTCCATTGGCCAAAAGGATGCCCAACTCCTCAAAACTTTCTCTGATAGCAGCAATCGCTTGGGTCAGTCGTTGGTCATCTTGCGTGGCACGTCTTTCGGCCAAATGGTGACAACTCGAGTCTGCAGCGTCGATACCGCCACCAGGAAAAACATAGGCGCCTGGCGCAAAACTGGCTTGCAAAGAGCGCCTTGTCATCAGCACTTCAATGCCGTTTTGGGTGTCACGAAGCAACAAAACCGTGGCGGCTGGCAAAGGTTTGGAAGGAATTCGGGCGGGGTGCAGTTGTAAATGAGCGCGTACCATGGACGCATTATGACAAGGCGATAATCAGCCTATGCGCATACGATTTACAAAAATGCAGGGTGCGGGCAATGACTTTGTGGTGCTCGACGAGACCCAAGGCTTGCTGGGCCTCACCCCTGCCCATTACCGCTTCATAGCGGACCGCCATTTCGGCGTGGGTGCAGACCAAATTCTTTCTGTCCGTCAATCTTCGTCTGCGGCGGCAGATTTCGCCTATGTCATCCACAACAGCGATGGCGGTGAAGTAGAGCAATGCGGCAATGGTGCAAGGTGTTTTGTTCGCTTTGTGCGTGAACACGGCTTGACCGACAAATCCACTGTCAAAGTGCAAGTGCATGGCGGCATCATCACCTTGCGTCAATTGCCCGATGGTTCTGTGCAAGTTGATATGGGGCCACCCGTCTTTGATCTGGCACTTATTCCCTTTGAGGTAACTCACGCCACTTCTTTGTCAGACCCATCTGGCTTGCTGTGGAAGCTGTCTGTGCAAAACCAAGACAGTGTCGACGTGGCAGTGCTCTCCATGGGTAACCCGCATGCGGTTGTTCGTGTAGATGATGTTGACAAAGCGCCGGTTGCTTTTTGGGGGCCTTTGATAGAAAACCATGCGGCATTTCCCAACAGAGTGAACGCGGGTTTTTTGCAAGTACTTTCGCGTTCCGAGGTGAAACTTCGTGTGCATGAGCGTGGCGCAGGTGAGACCTTGGCCTGTGGCACGGGGGCATGTGCTGCGGTAGTGGCTGGTATTCGACAAGGCTGGCTAGACCCCGAAGTACAGGTTCATACCCGAGGCGGTCTGCTGACAATTGCGTGGCAAGGTGAGCGTTCATCAGTGATGATGAGTGGGCCAGCCACAACCGTATTCAATGGCGAGATGGAGATTCCTGAATGAGCAATTCAATTACACCGATCACAGAGGACGATATCGCCAATTTTTTGGTGAATACGCCGGATTTTTTTGAGCGTCACGCCCAGCTGCTGTCCAGTGTGCGGTTTGTCAGTCCGCATGGTCAGCGTGCTGTGAGTTTGCAAGAACGCCAAGCCGATATGTTGCGCGAAAAAATTCGCGCCTTAGAGCAGCGCATGATGGAGATGATTCGCAACGGCAGCGACAACGCAGTCTTGGCTGATCGCTTGCACCGCTGGTCACAAAGTTTGTTGATGACACAGCACCCCGCTGAACTGCCAGGCATCATCGTGGATGAGATTCAACACCACTTCATGGTGCCTCAGGTGGCTATTCGTGTTTGGCGAGTAGGCGAAGCCTTTCAAATTGAACCATTCGCCCAGGGTGTCAGCGATGAAGTCAAGGCATTTGTGCAAGGCTTGCGAGCACCTTATTGCGGTGCAAATGCCGAATTTGAAGCTGTTGAATGGTTGGCACACCCGCATGAAGCGCAGTCAGTGGCATTGTTGCCACTGCGAAGCAATCAGTCGCCTTGGGTGACTGCCGAAACTGCAGAACTTGCCGAGCAATCAAGTGATACAAGTTTGGGTTTGTTGGTATTAGCTTCCCCGGATCCCCAACGATTTCATTCCTCCATGGGTACCGACTTGCTCAGCCGCATTGCTGAATTGGCCAGTGCAGCCCTTAGCCGCTTACGCTGAGCCCATTGCACATTCGAATGAACGACACACAAGATTTGGTGGCGCGTTATTTGTCGCATGTGCGATTTGAAAAACGCCTGTCAGACAGAACCGTGGCTTTGTATGGCGAAGATCTGAACAAGTTGTCCGATTTAGCAGGGCAGGCAGGCTTGGCGACCTTGGCGCTTATTGACACGCCACACCTGCGGCGTTGGATGGCGCAAATGCATGCTGCTGGCAGAAGCCCGCGCGGCATTGCACTCATTCTTTCGGGCTGGCGAGGTTTCTTCAATTGGTTGGGCAAAGAGGGTGTGATCCAAGCCAACCCTTTGTCAGGTTTACGTGCGCCCAAAGCGGCCAAACCTTTGCCTAAAGCCTTGAACGTGGACGATGCAGTGCAGCTTGCGCAGCACCGACCCATCGATACCGATCCTTGGTTGCAAGCCCGTGATTCAGCGATGGTGGAACTGCTGTACAGCAGCGGGTTGCGTGTGGGCGAATTGATAGGTTTGGATGTTCAAGCCAGCCCGCATGCCAAGGGGTGGATAGACCTGTCCGCTGGCGAAGCGCATGTTTTGGGCAAAGGCTCTAAGCGGCGAAGCGTGCCTGTTGGACAGCAAGCCTTGGCTTCTTTGCAAGCGTGGTTGACAGTTCGTGCGGGTGGCTTGCCAGCCAATGCAGTTGATCAAGCAGCCATGTTTGTGGGGCAAAGGGGAACCAGACTGAGTGCGCAAGCCGTATGGCAACGTTTGCGCTTGCGAGGTCTTCAAGCAGGCATAGCCACGCCGGTTCACCCGCATATGTTGCGCCACTCTTTTGCCAGTCATGTGTTGCAGTCCAGTGGCGACTTGCGAGGTGTACAAGAGTTGCTAGGCCATGCCAATATCAGCACCACGCAGGTTTATACACGTTTGGACTACCAACATTTGGCAAAGACCTATGACGCCGCCCATCCACGTGCGCGCAAGAAAACCACATGAAAACTTTGAAACTTAAAGCCGGCAAGGAACGCTCAGCCTTGCGCGGCCACCCTTGGGTTTTCGACTCAGCCATAGCTAAAGGCGGTGCAGACGCAGGAGAGACCGTTCGTGTGGAGTCTGAAACAGGTCAATTTTTAGGTTGGGCCGCTTTCAGTCCTACTTCCAAAATTCGTGCCCGCATATGGTCATTCCAGGAAACCGAGCACATTGACGCCGCATTTTTTGAGCGACAGGTGTCCAAAGCGGTGGCCATGCGTTCGCGTTTGCAAGTACCTTCTAACGGGGTTCGTCTCATACATGGTGAAGCCGATGGACTGCCTGGTTTGATTGTGGACAGCTACGACGGCACATTGGTAGCCCAATTTTTATCTGCAGGTACTGAGCGATTTAAAGCCGATATCGTCAAAGCTTTGGTGCTACACACTGGTGCGCAGCGTGTGTTTGAGCGTTCGGATTCCGGGGTGCGTGGGCTAGAAGGCTTAGAGCCCAAGACCGGTTGGCTCTTCAGATCGCCTGGCGCGAGCGACGCCACCGCCATCGTCATTCAAGAACACCACTGGACCTTGGAGTTGGACATCTTGGAAGGACACAAGACGGGGTTCTATCTTGACCAGCGCGACAGCCGATTGAAGTTTGCCGAATATGCTCAGCGTCTGGGTTTGCAGCAGGTTTTGAACTGCTATGGGTACACGGGTGGGTTCAGTGTGGCGGCTTTAAGCGGTATGCGCTCTGCAGGCTTACTTGGCAGTGGGGCCACGGTGACCACGGTGGACTCCTCAGCACCAGCCATTGCCAAAGCACAGGCCAATGTCAAGCGCAACGGCTTTGATGAGCGCAATGCAGCGTTCTTAGATGCTGACGTCAACGCCACCTTGCGAAGCATGCACAAGGAGGGGCGTCGCTTTGATGGCATTGTGTTGGATCCCCCTAAGTTTGCGCCCAGTGCAGCCCATGCCGAGCGAGCTGCTCGCGCCTACAAAGACATCAACCGATGGGCCTTCAAGTTGCTCTCGCCAGGCGGGGTATTGTTTACCTACAGTTGTTCGGGCGGGATTGCCCCTGAGTTGTTTCACAAAATCGTCGCGTCCGCTGGCACGGATGCGGGTGTCGATGCTTATTTTCTGGACCGAGTACAAGCCGCATCCGACCACCCCATGACCGTGTGTTTTCCTGAGGGCGAATACCTCAAAGGTTTGGTTTTGATGCAGAAGTAAGCCAGTCTGCTTGAATGCTGGCTAAACTGCCCCACTTGTTCTTTTTTCTTGTTTTCAAGGTTGAATTGATATGCTGATACCCGCCACGGTTCTGACTGGTTTTTTAGGCGCTGGCAAGACCACGCTGCTCAAGCGCATCCTCTCGGAGTCTCATGGTCTGAAAATTGCCGTGATTGAAAATGAGTTTGGCGAAGAAAACATAGACAACGAGATATTGGTCGCAGATACCAAGGAACACATTGTTCAAATGAGCAATGGCTGTGTGTGTTGCACCATCCGCGAAGATTTACGCACCACCTTGCAAGACTTGGCTGAAAAAAGACGCAAAGGTGAGCTTGACTTTGAGCGCGTCGTCATCGAAACCACAGGCTTGGCAGACCCAGGGCCTGTGGCGCAAACTTTTTTCATGGACGATGAAATTGCCGAAAGCTTTTTGCTTGACGCAGTGCTGACCTTGGTGGACGCCAAGCATGCCGCACAAACTTTGAATGACCGCCAAGAGGCACGCAGGCAAGTAGGCTTTGCCGACCAAATTTTCATCAGCAAAAGCGAGTTGGTGTCGCCTGATGAGTTGGAGGCTTTGCAGCACCGCTTAAAGCATATGAACCCCAGAGCACCACAACACATCGTGCATTTTGGTGAAGTGGCGATTGACAAGGTATTTGATTTGCGAGGTTTTAACCTCAACACCACCTTGGAAATTGACCCCGATTTTTTGAGTGATGGTCATCACCACAAGCACGATGAGCATTGCGACCATCCCTCGCATCAGCACGAACACGATCACAATCACGACCATGCGCACCACGAGCATGACCATGGTCATGGTCATCACCACCACCATGATGACGATGTGAAAAGCTTTGTTTTCAAGGCTGACCGCGCTTTAGACCCTGCCAAGCTGGAAGACTTCTTGGGTGCGATTGTCAATATCTATGGTCCGCGCATGTTGCGCTACAAAGGCGTCCTACACATGAAAGGCACGGAGCGCAAGGTGATTTTCCAGGGTGTTCATCAGCTGATGGGCAGTGATTTAGGTCAAGCTTGGGCGCCTGGCGAGAAGCGAACGAGCAAAATGGTATTCATTGGCATCGATTTACCCAAAGATATCTTCCAGCAAGGCCTGGAACAGTGCATAAGCTGAGTACAATCCGCGCGCCATTGGCCTGCGGCGAGGTTTTGCTCCAAGCCAGTGTCACTGGTCACGCATGAAGTTTTAGACAACAACCAGAAGCAGTATGGGGCTTGGTGCTAGCGCACTCGACGCCACCCTGTAGGGAGATTTGCATTGAAATCCACAAAGCATTCGAGCAACAGCAAAGCCAAGAAGCCAGCCGTGAAAAAAACAGTTGCCGCAAAAAAAACCACGCCAACAAAGAAAGCTGTTGTTGTCAAAAAAGCTTTGACAAAGAAACCTTCAGTGAAAAAACCTGTCGCGAAAAAAATCGTCGCGAAAAAAGTGATTGCCAAAAAACCCGTGACCAAAAAAGCAGTTCCCGCTAAAAAGGCCATCGCTTCCAAAAAACCGGTTGTTGTTAAAAAACCCGTGGCAGCCAAAAAAGCGATACCTGCAAAGAAAAAACCAGTGGCCCCCAAGCCACTGCCCGTCAAAAAAACCGTCTCCTCGAAAGCCACTTCCAAAACCGTGACAACTGCTGCCAAATCTGCCCCCACCAAGGCCAAAGTACCTGCGCCCTCTGCAAAAACAACGCCTGCTGCGGTTGCTCGTCCTGATGGCTCCAGCACCGACACCACCAAAAAGTCGCCACGTGCTGCCAAGGCCATGTCCATGATGCCTCCCCCGCCAGGGCTGAGCGTGGCTTCCACCATGGCCAAAGCCAGTTATGGTCCTATTTCCATCCCAACCCTACCGGCTGTGGTCCCCATGATTCCTGTGAAAAACCCCAAACTGGCCAACAACTGGAAAACAAAAACAGCCGCCTCTATTTCCGATGAAGAGGTGCTTGCCATGCCAGATGAGCAGTACATGAATGCATTGCAATTGGCTTTTTTCCGATTGAAATTGGTACAACTGAAAACAGACATATTGGCAAACGCTGGTGAAACCACCGAGCATTTGCGCGAGGACACGGTCATCGTGCCCGATCCCGCTGACCGCGCCACCATCGAGGAAGAGCACGCTCTAGAGTTACGCACCCGCGATCGTGAACGCAAACTGCTTAAGAAAATTGAGCAATCCATTTCTCGCATCGACAGTGGCGACTATGGCTATTGCGACGAAACAGGCGAGCCAATTGGCGTTGGCCGCCTGTTGGCC
>CAMDKR010000016.1 GCA_945901225.1 Bordetella parapertussis
GCCTCCACACTGTCAGCTGAAATGAATGTGAGTCTTTTGCACAGCAAGCGCCGATAACACGCCTTTTGCATGGCTTACGCAAGCACGCCATGGTTTATTTTTTAGTGCGACTTACCCTGTCATTGGTTTGATTTTTTACAGTGAGCCCCATGGTTTCACTGTCATACCCCTCCTCTGCCACCGACCAAGACCAGCAAGCGGTTGACTGGCTGACGCATTTTTTTGTCACAGCGCTGGCCGATGGAGCGTCGGATATCCATTTAGAGCCTTTTGAAAATGTACTCAGGGTAAGGGTGCGTATCGATGGCCATCTGCAAGAGCGCCCCCCGCCTCTGGCGCAATTAAAGGGCCGCATCATCTCGCGCATCAAAGTGCTGTCGCGCATGGATATTTCTGAAAAACGCTTGCCGCAAGACGGGCGATTGCGCATACCTGTCAACACTGCGCCTATCGATATGCGGGTGAGTTGTTTGCCCACAGTGCATGGCGAAAAAATAGTACTGCGTATTCAAAACTTTCTTTCCCAGCAGTTAGACTTTAACGATCTGGGGTTTGAGCCACAGCAACTCGGTGATTTGCTCAGCGCATTGCAGCGCCCCAATGGCATGGTGTTGATGACCGGGCCCACAGGTTCGGGCAAAACCTTGACGCTGTACAGCTGTCTGCACCATTTGAATTCACCCCAAATCAATATCTCGACCGTAGAAGACCCTTGCGAAATTGTGTTGCCCGGCATCAACCAAATCAATGTGAACGAGAAGTCTGGACTGGGTTTTGCACAAACACTGCGAGCCTTGCTGCGGCAAGACCCTGATGTGGTGATGGTGGGTGAAATACGCGACAGTGAAACTGCCGATATCGCCTCAAAAGCCGCGCAAACTGGGCATTTGGTGTTGTCAACCCTTCACACCAATGACGCGCCATCTGCACTCACCCGTCTTTGCCAGCTGGGTGTTGCTGACTTCAATGTGGCCAGCAGTGTCATTCTGATTTGTGCACAAAGACTGGTGCGAAAGCTTTGCCCTCATTGCAAATACAAAGTACCCCATGAAAACCGGTTCACGCCAGTGGGCTGTGCGGACTGCGTCAATGGCTACAAAGGGCGGGTGGGCATTCACCAAGTCATGCCAATGACAGCGGGTATTCAATCGATGATGCTGTCAGGCTTGGATACGCTCAGCATTGCCAATCAGGTCACGCAAAACGGTGTGCTCACACTTCGGCAAGCTGGCTTGCTTAAAGCGTGTGCAGGTGTCACTTCGCACGAAGAAGTCTGGGCGGCCACTTCCTCATGACGTCCGCGCTCCAGCTGAAGTGTCACTTCACTCGACAACTGGCCACGATGGTGTCAGCAGGTCTGCCCTTGCTTGAAGCTTTGGTGTCCATGGCCAGGTCAGAGCAGTCCACCGAGATGCGCCATTGCATTGCTCGCCTGTGTGTGTCTCTTGAGCAGGGCAGCAGTTTTCACCACGCCCTCAGGCAGTTGAACTACTTTGATACCTTGTATTGCGAGTTGGTGGGAGCCGCTGAAATGGCTGGCAACCTTGACCAAGTATTGGAACGTCTGGCTGTTTTGCTTGAAAAGCGCCAAGCCCTTCAGTCTCAAATTCGCACAGCCTTGGCCTATCCCTGCGCGGTCCTTTTGATCACCCTGGTGGTGATTGCCGTGATCATGGTGTGGGTGGTTCCTGTGTTTGAAGGTATTTTTTCTTCTCTGGGTGCTGATTTGCCAGCACTGACCTTGTACGTGGTTCAGATCAGCCGCTGGCTGAGCAACGGCGGCGCTGTATTGGCTTTTCTTACCCTTTGCAGCTTGTACATTCCGGCAAGGTGGGTCATGAACAAACCTGGTTTTCACTTGTGGCGCGACACCAATCTTTTGCGCTTGCCTTTGCTAGGCGAAATGGTTCACCAAAGCCAACTGTCTTTGTGGACGCTCACGCTGTCTGATTTACTCAAAGCAGGTGTCCCCATGCTGGATGCCTTAGAGGTGGTGGCGGCCAGCAGCAGCAACCGTTGCATCGGTATGTCGACAATTTTCATTCGCAGCAAAATTAAACACGGCGCTTCTTTGGAAGTCGCCATGAGCAGCCTCTCCGCCATTGCGTCTCAAGCACACGTGTTTCCCCCCATGTTGATCCAACTGGTTGCCGTGGGCGAGCAAAGTGGCGCCTTAGATACCATGCTCGCCAAGCTGTCGCAACAACTCAATACTCAGGTTGATAATTTGTTACGTAGCTTCACCCAACTTTTAGAGCCTGCCATGATGGTGGTGCTGGGTCTTCTCATGGGAGGGCTTGTGGTGGCGCTGTACTTGCCAGTCTTTCAATTGGGACAAGTGCTTTAGGCTTTCTTATAGACTGCAAACATGGAACATTCTGCTTTTAAACGCATCGGTCTGACTGGCGGCATTGGCAGCGGTAAATCCACCTTTGGCGCCATGTTGGCGGCGCGAGGTTTTGATTTGATTGATGCGGATGCCATATCCAGAGAGTTAACCGGCATAGGCGGCTTGGCTATTGCAGCTATTCGTTCGTCGTTTGGCGATAGATCTATAGCATTGGACGGCAGCATGGACCGAGACCAAATGCGTACTTTGGTGTTTAGTCAACCCCAAGCTAAAACACAGCTGCAAAACATTCTGCACCCTCTTGTCCAAGCGTCTATGGCTGACAAATTAACCGCCATCAAAAACAAGGGGAAACCCTTGGCAATCCTAGACATTCCTTTATTGGTCGAGTCATCCCATTGGCAAGGGCAGCTCGACGGCATCATCGTGGTTGATTGCAGCCAAGCCAGGCAAATGTCTCGCGTCATGGCGAGAAATGGCTGGACTCGGGCACAGACTCAGGCGGTGATAGACACCCAAGCCAGCCGACAAGAGCGGCTGGCAGTGGCCAACTGGGTGATCGATAACGACAGCGACGATTTGAGCGTTTTGCAAAAGCAAGCCGATGCATGGGAGCCCATTTAGGCCAAGTCAAGGCGAGAAAACCCGATTTGAGCGGTTATGATTTAGGAGTTGCTTTTTACCCACCTGCGAAGTATTGTGATTCTTTACGAACACCCCTTTAATGAGCGCATTCGCACTTACTTGCGACTTGAATACCTGCTGGAGCGTTTTGAGCAGCTTTTATTGCGCTCTTCTGAAATAGATCATCACTTTGCACTCACCACCTTGTTTGAAATTGTCGATGTCGGTGGACGATCCGATTTGAAGTCGGACATATTGAAAGAACTCGATAGACACAAACAACTGTTCACCAGCTACCGTGGCAACCCTTCTGTGTCCGAAGATGTGTTGGATGAATTGCTGCAAAAAATTGACAAGTGCTTGAGCGGCTTCAATACGATTGGCAGCCGTATTGGTCACTGCGTGAGCGACAACGACTTTCTCAGCAGCTTGCGCAACCGTGTTGCGATTCCTGGTGGAACCTGCGCGTTTGACCTTCCGTCTTACCACGCATGGAAACAAACCGATCCCGATGCGCGACGCCAAGATATTTTGAAATGGTCAGAGCCTCTGAAAACACTCAACGACAGTGTGGTGCTGTTGATGCGCTTGCTACGCGAAAGTGGCGCAGCCCAACGGGTGGTTGCTAACAACGGCCAATTTCAACAAGCTCTGCCGCAGGGTCGCTTTCAATTGATGCGTGTGTTCATAGACCCTTCGCTGGGTTTGGTGCCAGAGATCAGCGGCAACCGAATGATGGTCTGGGTCAGACTCATCCATCAAAACTGGGAAGGCAAGCCTCAAGCTGCCACTGAAAATGCCGAGTTTGAAATAGAACTCTGCGCCTGAGCCAGCCATTCAAGCACTGGCAAGGTCCCTGGCAATACAGGCGACACCTCTACAGGCAAACACTGCCAAGCAAACTGCTGACCCTCACGCATTTGCAAATCGCCTTGCCACTCAAACACTTTGTAAAAATGCAGCTGCACCAGCGCATGTGGGTAATCAATGCATTCGGTTTGCCAGGCCGCACAACGAATGACATCTATGCCCAGTTCCTCTCGAAGTTCACGCGTGAGCGCTTGCTCGAGAGTTTCACCCTGCTCAACTTTGCCGCCTGGAAATTCCCAGTGACCAGCGTAGGCTTTTCCTTCGGGACGGGTGGTCAGTAAAAAAGACCCGTCTGTGCGAATCAAAACACCTACAGCCACTTGCGTCATTGAGCGTTGGCCAGCACCTTCAGGACGAGGTATCTGCCCATCTGCAACCCGTACCTGACCCTCTTGCGTGGCAGATAAGCGAAGCGGGTCAGTGTGCACCAAGCCGCCCTGCAAAGTCTCTGGCAAACTGAAAAGCCACACGCCCGCTGCGCGAACCGCGCTCTAGCGCCCACACCAAAGCCTCGGGATGAGCCTTGTTAATCAACTCATGCGAAACGCCTAACGATGACAGCCATTGGTCAACGATGTGCAAATAGGCTTCTTGGCTGAATGGATAAAAGCTGATCCACAAACCAAAACGCTCAGACAAAGAAATCTTCTCTTCAATCACCTCGCCGGGATGAACCTCTCCATCAGCCGTGTGGCTGTAGCTAAGGTTGTCCTTCATGTACTCCGGCAATAAATGGCGTCGATTGCTGGTCGCATAAATCAACACATTGGGCGTGGCTGCTGCTACCGTGCCATCCAGGATTGATTTCAAAGCCTTGTAACCAGGCTCGCCCTCTTCAAAACTTAAGTCATCGCAAAAGATGATGAATTTTTCGGGCCGACTGGCAACCACCTCGATGATGTCGGGCAGGTCCACCATGTCTTGCTTATCGACTTCAATCAAACGCAAGCCTTGGGGTGCATAGGTTTGCAAGCAGGCTTTGATCAAAGAGGATTTTCCTGTGCCACGCGCTCCTGTGAGCAATACATTGTTTGCCGGCAAGCCTTGAACAAATTGCAAAGTATTGCGTTGAATCTTTTCTTTTTGAGCGTCAATTTCTTTCAAGTCATCCAAGGACAACGAGGCCACATGTTTGACAGGTTCCAGAACACCGTGCCCGTTGTTGCGTTTACGGTAGCGAAAAGCAATACTGGCTTTCCAGTCGGGTGCATGAAGTGCTTGAGGAAGCACCGATTCGATACGCGCCATCAAGGTTTCTGCTCGCAGCAACATGCGCTCTAAATGCTCGTTGATACCCATATCAGCTTCTGTAGTCTGCGTTGATGGTGACGTAGTCGTGGCTCAGGTCGCAGGTCCAAACAGTTTCACTGGCGTCGCCGCGACCAAGTACAACACGTACCGTGATTTCAGATTGCTTCATCACGCGTTTGCCGTCTTCTTCTTTGTAAGTCGCATTTCTGCCGCCGTGCGTGACCACATGCACATCGTCTAAAAAAAGCTCGATTTTGTCTTGCGCCAAGTCTGCAATGCCAGCGTAGCCCACTGCAGCCAAGATGCGGCCCAGGTTGGGGTCGCTGGCAAAAAAAGCGGTTTTCACCAAAGGGGAGTGGGCAATTGCATAAGCAGTCTGCAAACATTCCGCACTGTTTTTTCCACCCTCAACAGTGACGGTGATGAACTTGGTGGCGCCTTCGCCGTCACGCACAATGGCTTGTGCCAGCCATCGCGCCACTTCTGTGAGCGCATCTTTAAGTGCTTGACCATGGCTGCTAGACCAACTGTCGATAGGCGTATGAGCAGCTTTACAAGAGGCCATCACCACAAAGGAGTCATTGGTGGATGTATCGCCATCGATAGAGATGCGGTTGAAAGAAGCTTGCGCTAAATCTAGAGCCAAGCTGTCCATCAAGGCAGGCGAAATACAAGCGTCTGTTGCAATAAAGCCCAGCATGGTCGCCATATTGGGGCGAATCATCCCAGCACCTTTAGAGATACCGGTGATGGTGACTGTCACACCATCGATTTGAACTTGACGACTCACGGCCTTGGGCAAGGTGTCGGTGGTCATGATGGCGGTCGCCGCGTCAGACCAATGGTCTTGTGCCAAATCTGCTATGGCCAATGGCAGTCCATCCACAATGCGTTGCACGGGCAGGGGCTCCATGATCACGCCAGTAGAAAACGGCAAAACCTGATTGGCTTGAACATGGAGAAGTTCAGCCAAGGCTTGGCAAACTTGGTTGGCATGAGACAAGCCAGATTCACCTGTTCCTGCGTTGGCTACCCCTGTATTGATCACCAAAGCGCGTATGCCTTGTTTGGCTTTCAAATGACTTTGGCAGACTTGAACAGGGGCGGCGCAAAAGCGGTTTTGTGTAAAGACCGCACCCACACTTGAACCAACAGCAAGCTTAAAAACAGTGACATCCTTGCGGTTGGCTTTGCGCACACCTGCGCTGGTTGTGCCTATCTCAATGCCAGGTACGGGCAATAAATTGGCCGCAAGGGGGGCTACTAGATTGACAGGCATGGATCAGGCGAGCTTTCCGTGGCAATGCTTGTATTTTTTCCCACTGCCACAATGGCAAGCCTCATTGCGCCCCACAGCGGGAACCGCATTTTGGGCTTCTTGCGCGTTGTCCGCAAACACATGTGCTGCACCCGTCTCATCAGGGGCGGAATAAGTGATGTTGGAAATAGCCTCTGCCTTTTCTTCCAATTGGTCAGCGGCAAGTTGGACTTGCTCAGTAGACTCAATTTGAACCGTCATCAAAACACGCGTGACCTCGTTTTTCACCATGTCCAAGAGTTGGCCAAACAGTTCGAATGCTTCTCGCTTGTACTCTTGCTTGGGTTGCTTTTGGGCATAGCCACGCAAATGGATGCCTTGGCGCAAATAGTCCAGCGAGGACAAATGTTCACGCCAATGGCTGTCAATGTTTTGCAGCAAAACAGCCCGCATGAAGGGCGTGAATTGTTCTGCGCCTACCTTGTCGATCTTTTCGTCAAATCGTTGGTTGGCGGCAGCTACGACTGTATTGACAATGTCTTCATCTGTGATGGCTTGCGCGTCTTGGACCAACTGAGAAAGCGCAACACTCAAGTGCCACTCGTTCAACAAGGCTTTTTCCAAGCCTGGCAAGTCCCATTGCTCTTCGACAGACTCAGGTGGAACAAATTGGTGGGCCAAGTCGGTGAAGCAACCTTCGCGCAAACTTTGAATTTGGAAACGTAAATCTTGCGCGTCCAAAATATCGTTGCGCTGCTGGTAAATGACTTTACGCTGGTCATTGGAAACATCGTCGTATTCCAGCAGTTGCTTGCGGATATCGAAATTACGGGCTTCCACCTTGCGCTGCGCAGTCTCAATGCTGCGCGTCACCATACCAGCTTCAATCGCTTCGCCCTCAGGCATTTGCAATCGTTCCATGATGGCTTTGACGCGCTCACCGGCAAAAATGCGCATCAGCGAATCGTCTAGGCTGAGGTAAAAACGTGATGAACCAGGATCACCTTGTCGCCCAGAACGGCCTCTGAGCTGGTTATCAATGCGTCGAGACTCATGTCGCTCGGTGGCAATGATGCGCAAGCCCCCTAAGGACTTGACCTTTTCATGGTCTGTTTTCCACGCGCTGCGAATCTCTTGGATTTTTTTGGTTTTTTCGTCTTCACTCAAAGCCTCATCGGCCTCGATGATGGAAACGCTTTTTTCAATATTGCCACCAAGGACAATATCCGTTCCACGGCCCGCCATATTGGTCGCAATGGTGATGGAGCCCAAGGCACCCGCTTGCGCCACGATATCGGCTTCTTTGGCGTGCTGTTTGGCGTTGAGCACCTGATGTGGCAACCCTGCACTGACAAGCATGCCTGCAAGCAACTCGGACAATTCAATAGAGGTTGTACCCACCAAAACAGGTTGCCCTCTGCCATGACACTCACGAATGTCTTCTATGGCTGCGTTGTATTTTTCTTCGGTGGTTTTGTAAACCCTGTCGAGCTGGTCATCGCGCTTGCTAACTTTATTGGGCGGAATGATGACAGTCTCTAGGCCATAAATTTCTTGAAACTCATAGGCCTCTGTGTCGGCCGTTCCCGTCATGCCAGACAATTTCCCATACAAACGGAAATAATTTTGAAAGGTGATGGAGGCCATGGTTTGGTTCTCAGCCTGAATCGGCACACCCTCTTTGGCTTCAACCGCTTGGTGCAAACCATCGCTCCAACGGCGACCCGACATCAAACGACCGGTGAACTCGTCAACGATGACAATCTCGCCGTTTTGGTTCACGTAATGTTGGTCGCGGTGGTAGAGGTGTTGGGCACGCAGTGCTGCATACAAATGGTGTACCAAGCCAATATGCATGGGGTCATACAAAGACGCACCCTCGGGCAACAAGCCCATCTCAGAGAGCACTTTCTCCGCTTTTTCATGACCCAGTTCAGTCAAGTACACCTGATGCGATTTTTCGTCGAGGGTGAAGTCTCCGGGCTTGGTGACGCCCTCGCCTGTGCGCAAATCTAGTTCCCCTTCTTGACGAGTCAAGGAAGGAACGACTTTGTTCATGGCCACATAGGTAACGGTGTGGTCCTCGGCTTGTCCACTGATGATGAGTGGCGTTCGGGCTTCATCAATCAGAATGGAGTCAACTTCATCAACAATGGCGTAATTGAGGCCACGCTGAACCCGGTCATGCGCTTCATAAACCATGTTGTCGCGCAAATAATCGAAACCATATTCGTTGTTGGTACCATAAGTAATGTCGGAGCGGTAAGCGGCTTGCTTTTCTTCTCGGCTTAACTGAGATAAATTGATGCCCACGCTCAAACCTAAAAATTGATAGAGCTGGCCCATCCATTGCGCATCACGGTTGGCCAAATAATCATTCACCGTCACCACATGCACACCTTTGCCACTGAGTGCATTCAAGTACACCGCAAGCGTAGCCGTGAGGGTTTTGCCCTCTCCGGTGCGCATCTCGGCGATCTTGCCTTGGTGTAAAGCAATGCCACCCATCATCTGCACATCGAAGTGACGCATCTTCATGACACGCTTAGAGCCTTCCCTGACAACTGCAAAAGCCTCAGGCAATAGGCTGTCCAAGGTCTCGCCCTGCTCAAACCGTTGTTTAAATTCGTTTGTTTTTTGACGCAGGGCCTCATCACTCAAGGACTCGTAGCCGGCCTCTAGTCCATTGATACGCTCTAGGGTTTTGCGAAATTGTTTGAGCAGCCGATCGTTACGACTGCCGAATATCTGGGTCAGAAGATTAAATGCCATGCCAGCGGTACATATTCGTACATTCCTTATGAATAAGGCTTAATTTTAACCCCTGGGACAAGCACGACATAATTGGGGCATGTCAGCTACCAATACCCCTAAATCGCGATCTGCCACCCCTGTTCAATCCGCCATGGCGCAGTCCGCCACCTTGTCATCGCTGATGCAGATCAGTCAACAGTCTCAAGCCTGTCTGGCGTCCATCCAAGCGCTTTTGCCCTTGGGTTTGTCGGGTATTGTGAAAGCTGGCCCCTTGGATGCGCAGGGCTGGTGTCTACTTGTTCCCCACAATGCTGCGGGCGCAAAACTGCGTCAACTGGTTCCTGCTTTGTCAGCCCATTTGCGTTCGCACAACTTTCCTGTTGAATCCATCCGCGTCAAAGTCATGTCGCGCTAAATGAAAGTTTGTATGCCACCCATTTTTCTTCAATTGTTCATTGGTTTGTTTTTGTCTGTTTCATATCCTTCTGTTTGGGCGGCTGAAGACAGCAACTGCAAAAAGGACAGCGAAGGCAGTGTGTGGTGTGCGCCTGAACAAGGCGGTATAGGGCAAAGACCCAATGGCGAGGTATTTTGCGGTGTGGGTAAATGCATCAATATGACCAATGGAGCCGTGGTCTGCTCTAACCAACCCGATGGCCGCACAACATTGAACTACATAGGGCAAGCCATTTGTACAGGTACCTGTGTGCCGGGCAAACAATCAGTTTGCGTTCAAGCCAAGTAATTTGGCTATTGAAAAGGTTGGCGGTTACAGCTTTTATGGACCTCGCTGTACATGCGCATCCGAGCAGCAACGTTTTGGTACTGCTCCCAAATAATGTCAACGATGTCGCGCGTAATCCGCATGAACTCCATATTGCAATGATGGCGTATGTTGTTGACATACACCGTCTTTTGTTGCCATTCATTTTCCCGCATCAAAAGCGCGTAATGGGTCAATTCGTGCCCTAAAGCCCATAAAAAAATTTCCTGTTTCCAAAGTCGCGTGCCAGTAGTTCCTATGGATATTTGCAGGGTGTTCTGTGGCGCATCTTCGCTGGGGAATTGAAACACCATCCTCGCTTCTTTAGGAATATTTTCATCAAACAGGATGGGCGGCAAGGGTAAATCTGCGGGCGCATGGGTTTCAAGTTTGATGAACTCCCATATTTTTTCAGTCAGCTTTGCGTCTATTGGCGAAGTGGGAATAGGAAGGCCTTGAGCAACAGATAATCCTGTCAAGCATAGGCCTATCAGTGCAATAGCCATTCGGTAAACACCGATTGATTTAGCGTCTTTTCCCATGTGACTGATGGTATGGTTGGGTCATTATTTTTTCAAGATGTTGTATGCGTTTAACGATTTTTACCACGCCTGTGCTTAGCCCTTTACTCAAAAGGTTTTCCATCTTGGTTTTACGCTTGGCAGGCTGGACATTGGTAGGCCAAATGCCTACCAATACACCCAAGAGCGTTGTGATTGCGGCACCGCATACGAGCAACTGGGATTTGCCTTACACACTGATGGTGGCCTTTGCGCTTGATTTGAATATCCATTGGATGGGGAAAATTCAAATCTTTCGCTTCCCATTTCAAGGGTTGATGCAATGGTTGGGTGGCATTGCTGTTGACCGATCACAGTCCACCAATATGGTGTCAGCGTCGGCGCAAACCTTGCGCGATGCAAAGGGCGAATTGCATTTGGTAGTTCCCCCAGAAGGCACCCGCGCACAGTCGCGGCAGTGGAAGACTGGTTTTTATTACATTGCACTTGAAGCGCAAGTGCCCATCGTGTTGGGGTTTTTAGACTTTGGCAGTAAAACCTCGGGGCTGGGTCCAGCACTTTTGCCAACAGGCGATTTAGAAGCAGATATGAAACGCATCAAAGGCTTTTACGCACCTTTCAAAGGCAAAAATGCCTCTCAGTTTGTTCTAGATTAATGAATTCCACCGCATAATTTTTCTCCTGAAAATCATTTCTGCTCTATAGAATCAGCTTTATGTCCACACAGTCTTCATTTGGCCTTTCCCTCAACCGATTTTGGTTGTGCGTTTTTTTATTTTCTGGTGGCTTCACTTTTAATTGTGCTTTAGCGCAAAACAAAAATGCGCCGTCTCCTGCGCCAGCCGCTTTGGTCTGCGCGGCCACAGATTTCAAGGCCTTGGCTTACACCACAAATGACGCGCAACTCAGAGAAGAACGCGCAAAAGAGTGGCTAACTAAGTATGGTAAATCTTGCCCTCTCGATCAAATTGAACAGATTTTGACGAACCAAGCGGTTTGGTTGGGTACTTCGAATACCCCCGTCATCAGTTCTTCTATTGAAACCCTTTACAAAGTAAAAAAAGCTTCTGCTGAGGATCTTGAAAAGGCAGTAGACAAGCCTAAAGGCAGTGCAGCTACCAAGAAATAATTTTTGCTGAGCTTTTAATGCTCACCAAGATTCAGATCAACTGTTTTGTTTTACGATTTCAACAATCAATGCAACGATGCCGGCAATGGCCGAGAAAATGACGACGCCCACCACATAGTAAATGGCAGACGTTTTTTTAATTTGGGTGACTTTGGATGTATTCATTCGCCTATTTTGTCACCGAAGAGGGATAACCCAGATTAGGGTTATCTATTGATGATGGCGGGTTTTTGAAATGGTGCCGATTATCGGATTCGAACTGATGACCTACCGCTTACAAGGCGGTTGCTCTACCAACTGAGCTAAATCGGCACTGTGTATATTCTAACCACAACACTCTAGGCAAAATTATTTGATGCGCTTGAGTTGTGGTCTGCGACCGGCGCTGGGTTGCGGCGGTTTGGGGGGGTCGCTGGGGTCGTCATTGTCTTGCGTTTGGTGTGAGCTAGCTGTGGTTAAACCCACAACCGGCTTGATCGCAGACACTACTGTTTTGGTCACAGCATCATCAGCTTCGCCCGTGGATGCTGAGGGTGCAGGAAAAGCCATGCCTTGCCCATTTTCACGAGCGTAAATGGCAATCACCCTGGCAATAGGAACGCTGATCTCTCTGGCCACCCCACCGAATCGGGCTTTGAAAACAACAAACTCGTTGCCCAGTTGTAAATTGCTGGTGGCGTCAAAACTGATGTTAAGGACGATCTCACCATTGTTGACATACTCCCTGGGCACCTGCACTGTGTCATCGACCAACACAGCAATGTAGGGTGTGAGTCCGTTATCGGTACACCACTCGTGTAACGCTCGCACCAAGTAGGGCCGGGTAGACGATGACTGCGAAATGTTGATCATGTCGGCAGCTTATTTACGCATCACTTTCTCTGAAGGCGTCAACGCTTCAATATAGGCTGGTCTGGAGAAAATGCGCTCTGCATATTTAAGCAAAGGCGCTGCGTTCTTAGACAACTCGATACCGTAATGGTCTAAGCGCCAAAGCAAAGGCGCAATAGCCACATCCAACATGGAGAAATTGTCACCCAACATGAATTTGTTCTTTAAGAAGACGGGTGCGAGTTGGGTCAATCGATCGCGGATGTGTGAGCGGGCCTTTTCAAGCGCTTTCTCATTGGCCTTTTGACTGCGTGACTCTATCGTCATCACATGTGCGAAAAGTTCTTTTTCAAAGTTTAAAAGGAATAAACGCACACGGGCTCGGTCAACAGGGTCACCGGGCATCAACTGAGGATGGGGGAAGCGCTCATCGATGTATTCGTTGATGATGTTTGATTCGTACAAAATCAAATCACGCTCAACCAAAATAGGTACTTGCCCATACGGATTCATGACGTTGATGTCTTCTGGTTTGTTGTAAAGATCAACATCACGGATTTCAAAGTCCATGCCTTTTTCAAAAAGCACGAATCGACATCTGTGAGAAAAGGGACAAACTGTCCCTGAGTACAAAACCATCATGAGGTTGGCTCCTAAAAGGCTAAGGGTTTAATGGACTAGCCAAGCCCCATTGTAAGAACCCGCACGAGGCGGGCAGAAAATACAACTGGAATCAGCGAATATCTTTCCAGTAAGACGCATTTAAACGCCAAGCAATGACCATGAAGATCAACAAAAATAGCATGACCCATACGCCAATTTGTACGCGGGTATTTTGCGTTGGCTCTGACATCCATTGCATGTAGTTGACCAAGTCAGCTACAGCTGTATCGTATTCAACAGCAGTCATTTTCCCTGGGGTGATTTGCTGCCAACCAGCAAATACTGGGGTGGGATGTCCGTGCTGCATTACCTCTTTATAGACAGGGCGACGTTGTCCCTGCAATTCCCACAGAACATGAGGCATACCAACATTGGGGAAAGCCAAATTGTTCCATCCCGTGGCTTTGGTGTCATCGCGGTAGTAGGTGCGCAAATAGGTGTAGATGTAGTCTGCACCTGTTCCGCCAGGACCAGAGCGTGACCGAGCGATCACGGTCAAATCGGGAGGGTTACCGCCAAACCAATCTTTGCCCTGCTTGGCGTCCATGCTGATCTTCATGGTGTCGCCGACTTTATCGGTGGTGAACAGCAAGTTGTCCTTGATTTGTTTGTCTGTCAAACCAATGTCTTTGAGGCGGTTAAACCGCATATAGGCAGCAGCGTGGCAATTCAAGCAATAGTTAACAAAGATTTTTGCGCCGTTTTGAAGGGAGCTTAAATCGTTGAGCTTGTTGGGCGCTTTGTCCAAAGGAATCATATCGGTAGCGGCAAAAGCGGGCAAGGCTATTCCCAAGACCAAACAAAGACTGATTAAGAATTTTTTCATGACTTATTGCTCCAGGTTCTGTCAGTGCGCCACAAAGTTCACACGATCGGGAACCGGTTTGGTCTGACCCAAGGTGCTCCACCAAGGCATCAACAAAAAGAAACCTAAATAAAACAAGGTGCCCACTTGAGAGACACGCTCACCAATGAAGGAAGGAGGCTGTATACCGAGATAGCCAAGAACAAAGAAATTGATAACAAAGGCCGCATACAAATAAACATGCCAATCCGGACGGAAGCGGATGGACTTGACCGAGCATCTGTCTAGCCAAGGCAAGAAGAAAAGGATGATGACCGAGCCGCCCATGACCACCACGCCCCAAAACTTAGCATCAATCGCCAGCAACAGGGCGACTGCAACAACCGCAGCACCGACAACCACGCCTTTAAGAAGGGTGCTGATGTTGGCTCTGGTTGCGCCTAAGTAAGCGGCCGCCAGCACGCAAACGATAAGTGCGTAAATCATTTCGCTGGTGATGGCACGCAGCATGGAGTAATAAGGCGTGAAATACCAAGTAGGTGCAATGTGCGCAGGGGTTTTTAACGGATCAGCAGGAATGAAGTTGTTGTATTCCAAAAAGTAACCGCCAAACTCAGGGGCGAAAAAGATGATCGCGCAAAACACCAACAAAAAGCCAGTCACGCCCAAGATGTCGTGAACGGTGTAATAAGGGTGAAAAGGAATGCCATCTAAAGGTCGGCCTTTTTCATCTTTGTGCGCTTTGATCTCTATGCCATCGGGGTTGTTCGAACCCACTTCATGCAAGGCAATGATGTGTGCAACCACCAAGCCCAAAAGCACCAAGGGCAAAGCAATCACATGGAAAGCAAAGAAGCGGTTCAAGGTAGCGTCACCCACCACATAGTCACCACGAATCAGCAAAGCCAAATCGGGGCCGATGAAAGGAATGGCTGAGAACAAATTCACAATCACTTGTGCGCCCCAGTAGGACATCTGCCCCCAAGGCAGCAAATAGCCCATGAAGGCTTCAGCCATCAAGACCAAAAAGATGGCGCAACCAAACAACCACACCAGTTCACGCGGTTTTCTGAATGAACCGTAAATCAAGCCACGGAACATGTGCAAATAAACCACCACAAAAAAAGCAGATGCGCCGGTAGAGTGCATATAACGAATCAGCCATCCGTAGGGAACATCGCGCATGATGTATTCCACAGAAGCAAACGCCAAGGCAGCGTCAGGCTTGTAATGCATGACCAAAAAAATACCGGTGACAATTTGAATCACCAACACCAGCAAGGACAAAGCACCAAAGAAGTAGAAAATGTTGAAATTTTTGGGGGCGTAGTACTCGCTTAAATGCTCTTTGTACAACTTGGACAAAGGAAAGCGATTGTCAATCCATGTCAACGTCTTTTCAGACAAGGGCGCATCAGGCGAGGTTTCTTTGAATTCAGCCATGGTCTTCTTAAGCCTTCTTGTCTTCACCAATCAGCAAACGAGTGTCTGAAAGGTACATATGGGGGGGAACTTCCAAATTGTCTGGGGCAGGCTTGTTTTTGTAGACACGTCCAGCCATGTCGAAAGTTGAGCCATGGCAGGGGCAAAAAAATCCACCTTGCCAATCGTCTGGTAAGGATGGCTGAGGCCCCATTTGGAATTTATCGCTGGGCGAGCATCCCAAATGGGAGCAAATACCCACGCCAACAAAAAACTCTGGCTTGATGGATCTGGCCTGGTTTCTGGCGTATTCAGGGGTGAGTTCAGAGGGCTTGCGCTGGGACTCTGGGTCAGCCAGTTGTGACTCCACTTTTTTCAAAGCTTCGAGCTGCTCAGGTGTGCGGCGGACGATCCAAACCGGTTTTCCGCGCCACTCGACCGTTAATTTTTCTCCGGGCTTGATATTGGCGATGTCTACCTCAACAGCAGCACCGGCCGCCTTGGCTCGCTCGGAGGGGCTGAAATTACTGACGAAGGGAACCGCAACAGCAACGCCGCCAACTGCACCAGCACAACTCGAAGCAATTAGCCATGTTCGCTTACTGGTGTCCACAGTGTTTTCACTCATGAAAGACCTCTAAATTCGGATGCAAACTTTGTAAAGCCTTGGATTCTAACCGAGGCCGCAATCTCAAACCAGCCCTACAAAACCATGGTTTTTATATCCCTTGATCTTTGAAATTGACATTAAATTTAGTTAAAAGTAATTCAATCTCAGTTCCCAGAACTTTACAGGCGAAGACCTTTTGCCACCTTGAGTGCGGCCAACAAACTGCTGGGGTTAGCCACCCCTTTGCCCGCAATATCAAACGCGGTTCCGTGGTCTGGGCTGGTTCGCACAAAGGGCAGCCCCAAGGTTTGGTTCACGCCGTTGTCTAGCCCCAAATACTTCACTGGAATTAAACCTTGGTCGTGGTACATGGCAACAACCACATCCGTGTCTTTTTGTCCCTGCGCACTGTGGGCTTGCATGAACACCGTGTCAGGCGGGTAAGGGCCGCTGATCAGCATACCAAGCGCTTGAGCTTTTTCAATGGCCGGGGCAATAAATCGGCTCTCTTCATCCCCAAACAGTCCCTCTTCACCCGCATGGGGGTTAAGCCCTGCCACAGTCATTCGCGGAGCCATTCCATGAATTTTGAGCCAACTGTCATGTGTCACTTGGAAAGTTTGAAGGACATTTTCTAGGGTGACTGAAGCAATGGCTTCACGCAAAGGCACATGAATGCTGACCAGCACAACGCTTAAGCCCGGGCAAGACAACATCATGCGAACGGGCAAGCGACTGATGAGCAGACCAGCATGGCTGGCAGCAAGGGCCTGCAGCATCTCGGTGTGTCCTGGGAATTCAACGCCGCTCAGTTGCAATGCCTTTTTGTTGACAGGGGCAGTGACCAAGGCGGCAACTTGACCATTCAGTGCGGCGGCAGTCGCCGAACGGATGGCTGCAACCGCCATCGCTCCCGCTTGCGCGCTGACTTGGCCCATGGCAATCAGCGCTGACTCACCACACTGCATCACGGGTAACTGGTGTTCCAAGCTTTGCGCCACTTGAGCTACATCTGTGATGGGCAGACACTCCAAACGCCTAGGCAATAAAGGTGCAAGCAAACTGAGTTGTTTTTGCAGCGTTGGGACATCGCCAAACACGCAACACCCTTGGGTCAACTCAGGGGACTGGGCAAAGGCTTTCAGGACGATTTCTGGGCCAATGCCTGCGGGGTCTCCCATGGTGATCGCCACGGGCAAAGATAAAGACGGCAAGGTGCTCATTCAACCGTCAAGCGGGATTATCGATGTCGATGAACACATGCTTGACGCCGAGTTGTTCCCCCAGATGAGCGCCCAGCGCAGGGGCGCCGTAGCGTTCGGTGGCATGGTGGCCGCAAGCAAAGAAGCTCACCCCGGTTTCGTGCGCCAAATGCGCTTGAGGCTCGGAAATTTCACCGGTGATGAAAGCATCAACACCTTGGGCGATGGCCTCTTCAAATAAGTTTTGTGCGCCGCCTGTGCACCATGCAATGCGCCGAACTGGCCTTTTGGCGTCAGGGACCACAGACACCGGTAGTTTGCCCAAACGGCTTTGCAAATGCTGGACCAAGGCTTGGCCGTGTTCAAAAGCGGTTGGCGCTTGCCCAACAAAACCCAAACCTTGTTCACCAAACCTGCCGTCTACGCGAAAGCCCAAATGCGTAGCCAGTTGCGCGTTGTTTCCCAAGGCGGGATGAGCGTCTAGCGGCAGGTGATAGGCCAGCAAATTGATATCGTGCTGCAACAACAAAGCCAAACGTGATTTAAGCCAACCCGTAACTGTGCCGGTTTGGTTGCGCCAAAACAAACCATGGTGAACCAGCAAGGTGTCTGCGCCGGCTTCAATGGCCGCTTGGATCAATGCCAAACTGGCGGTGACACCGGAAGCTATAGATTGAACCTGAGGACGCCCCTCCACCTGCAAGCCATTTGGGCAATAGTCTTTGAAGCGCTCGGGTTGCAGCAAACCATCGCACAGCGCCAGCAATGCGGTGCGCTCAGCCATCTCAGCGACGCTCCACCCGAACTTTGGGGCGCTGCAAGGGAGTGACCGACAGCACCTGCTCTTGTTCTTTGCGCAAAATCTTCAGCTGTGCATCCACCCCTGGTTTGAGCAAAGAAACTTGTGCCAAAAGTTCCGCCACATTTTGAACTTTGTGCTCATTCACAGCCAACAACATATCGCCTGGACGAATGCCTGCTTTGAATGCGGGACCTGTCTGCAAAACGCCGGTGATGATGACGCCCTCTTGGCGCTTCACATTGAAGGTTTGAGCCAACTCTGGGGTAAGTTCTGTGGGCTCGACACCGATCCAACCGCGGGTGACCAAGCCGTCTTTGACGATGCCTTCCAGCACTTGTTTGGCAATGCTCACGGGGATGGCAAAACCAATGCCCATGCTGCCGCCCGATTTGGAGTAAATGGCTGTGTTGATGCCCAACAAATTACCCTGCACATCCACCAAGGCGCCGCCTGAGTTACCAGGGTTGATGGCCGCGTCGGTTTGGATGAAGTTCTCAAAAGTATTGATGCCCAGTTGGTTACGCCCCAGTGCCGACACGATGCCACTGGTGACGGTTTGCCCCACGCCAAAGGGGTTTCCGATGGCCAACACGATGTCGCCAACTTGGACTTGCTCGGAATTGTTCATCACCATCACTGGCAGTTTGTCCAAGTTGACTTTGAGCACGGCCAAATCGGTTTCGGGATCGGTGCCGATGATCTTGGCTTGCGTTTGGCGGCCATCGTTGAGCATCACCAAAATTTCATCGGCTGCTTCCACCACGTGGTTATTGGTAAGGATGTATCCCTGCGGGCTGACAATGACACCGCTGCCCAAGCCGGATTGGGCTGAATCATCTTGGTCACCAAAAAAATAGCGAAACCACGGGTCTTTGTTTTTTTCGAGTGCGGCTTTTTGCGACGTGTTGATACTGACCACCGCAGGAGAGGCTTTCTTTGCGGCGAAACTCAAACTGCCAGCGCTTGCTGTGGGCGAGATGGCGCCAGGGGCGACCTCAAGGACTTGCAGATCTGTATTCCAACTGGGCCTTTGGACCCAATCGGGTTTGAGGGTAATCAGCACAAACCAAACAGCCACCAAGACGGTGACAGTTTGTGCAAACAATAGCCACAGGCGCTTCATGATGCGTTTGAATCAGCCCCTTTTGGCTCATCAGGGGCTTGTGTATGTCGTATAAAAATTTGGGCAGCCCAAATGCCTATTTCATAAAGAATGCACATGGGAATCGCCAAAGCCAGCTGAGACACCACGTCAGGTGGCGTCACCACCGCTGCAATGATGAAAGCCAAAACGATGAAGTAAGAGCGAAAAGCCTTGAGTTTTTCAATGCTCACCACTTTCATACGCGCCAGCACAATCACCACAATAGGCACTTCAAAAGCCAAGCCAAAGGCCACAAACATGGTCAACACAAAGCTTAAGTAAGCCTCGATATCAGGCGCTGCAGTGATACTTTTGGGCGCAAAGCCTTGGATGAACTTGAACACCTGACCAAAAACGAAAAAGTAACAAAACGCCACACCGATGAAGAAAAGCAAGGTGCTAGAAAACACCAATGGCAAAACCAATTTCTTTTCGTGGGTGTATAAGCCTGGGGCCACGAAGGCCCAGCCTTGGTAAAGCACCACGGGCAGGGCGATCAAAAATGCCGTCATCAGCATGATTTTCAAAGGCACGATGAAAGGCGAAATCACCGAGGTGGCGATCAAGCGGGTGCCTTCAGGCAGCTGAGAGACCAAAGGGGCCGCCAAGAAATCGTAAAGCTGCGCAGGGCCTGGATAAAGGCTTAAAACAATACAGACCAAGGCGACGGCAATAGTCGCCTTAACCAAGCGATCGCGCAACTCCTTGAGGTGCTGCACAAAGGGCTGTTCAGTTCCGCTCATTTCGTCGGTGTCTTTGGTGGAGGAGTCAGCCATAAAGGTCTAGTTGTTGCCCATGCCAGAGGGCGGGCGGAAACGGGCTACTCTGGCGGCACCAGACAAAGCGCGGGTGCGCACACCTTGCCGAGATTTGTACCACTGCGGCGTGGCCGAGCGCTTGACGCGCCAGTTCTTGCCAGGGTGTTGGTAGGTGGGCGGAGGCGGCGTCCATTGATAAGGAATGATGGGCTTGTAACCGTCTTCTGCCTGTCCATCCATGTCCAAACTGGCCACACCTTCGTTAAGCTTTGTGGTCGCGTTCAGCACACTTTTTTGCACATCGGTCATGGCGCTGTCCATGGTTTCCTTCATTTTCTTGAGGTCTTCCATGTCCATCGAACGGTTCACTTCCGCTTTGACATCGGACACATAGCGCTGTGCCTTGCCAAGCAAGGTGCCTATGGTTCGTGCGACCCTGGGCATCTT
>CAMDKR010000017.1 GCA_945901225.1 Bordetella parapertussis
GGCACCGTGCCCTTGCAAGTCGTGCATGGCGATGGCGGTGGTGACCATGGCGTCCATGATGCCCTCGGGGATTTCAAGCGTTTGGCCGTTGGCACCGGTGTAGAGGATGGCCGGGTTGGTCATCAAGTGGCCCACATTGCGCAAGAACAGCAGCGAGCGGCCATGCAGCTTGACCTCGCCATTGCCCTTGGGCGCGTGGTAGACGCGGTCGGCGTTCAAGCCGCGCTTGAAGGTGGTGCCGCCCTTGCTCACGTCCTCGGTGAGCGTGCCTTTCAAAATGCCCAGCCAGTTGCTGTAAGCCAAGAGTTTGTCCTCGGCGTCCACCGCGGCCACCGAGTCTTCCAAGTCAAGGATGGTGGACAAGGCGGCTTCCACCACCAAGTCGCACACGCCCGCTGGGTCGGTGGCGCCGATGGGGTGCTTGGCATTGATTTGGATGTCCAAATGCAAGCCGTTGTGGATCAGCAAAACCGAGGTTGGGTGTGCCGCGTCGCCTTGGTAACCGACAAATTGTTTGGGGTCGGCCAAGGCCGAGGTTTTGCCGCCCTTGAGCGTGACCACCAAAGCGCCCTTGACCACGGCGTAGCCGATGGAATCGATGTGCGAGCCTTGCTTCAGCGGCGCGGTACGGTCCAACACGTAGCGGGCGTACTCAATCACTTTGGCGCCACGCTTCTCGTTATAGCCCGGGCCTTTGGCGCAACCGTTGGCTTCAGAGATGACGTCGGTGCCGTACAAGGCGTCGTACAGCGAACCCCAACGCGCATTGGCGGCGTTCAGGGCGTAGCGGGCATTCAGGATGGGCACCACCAACTGCGGGCCGGCTTGTTGCGCCAACTCGGCGTCGACGTTGGCGGTGGTGGCTTTGAATTTGGTGGGTACGGGTACCAAGTAGCCGATCTGCGTCAAAAAAGCTTGGTAGGTTTTCATATCGGCAATGGGGCCGGGGTGGGCTTGGTGCCAAGCGTCAAGTTCGGTTTGCAAGCGGTCGCGCTCGGCCAGCAAGGCTGCATTCTTGGGCGCCAAGTCGGCCACGATGGCATCAAAGCCGCGCCAGAAACTCACGCTGGACACACCAGTGCCAGGCAATACCTGTTGGTCTATGAATTGGTAAAGAGGAGTGGCAACTTGGAGTCGGTAAACAGAGGTGCGAGCAGTCATTGTTTGTGTAATGAAAAAAAGCCGATAAAAAAACAAAAAGCCATGAACGGCTGGGTATCCATTGTAGAGAATGGGCACAGACCCGTTTTACAGTAGGCCCGCCTCGTAGAATGGGCGAATGCTTTTGGTTCAACATGATTTGCAAGTCGCTTTAGCCCAATCCTTGGAAGCTCTGATGCCCGGCGCATCGGCCAAGGCCGTGCTGGAGTACCCCAAAGTCGCCGCCCATGGCGACTGGGCAGTCACCGCCGCCATGCAATTGGCCAAGCCCTTGAAGCGCAATCCCCGCGAACTGGCTGAGGCCTTGCGCCTGTCTTTGCTGGACTCGGATGCCGCCAAGCGCTGGGTTCAAGCCATCGAGATTGCAGGCCCTGGTTTCATCAACATCCGCTTAACGCCCGATGCCCAGCATCAAGTGGTGCGTGAAGTCTTGCGTCAAGCGTCTGGCTTTGGCAGGCAAGTCGCGCATGGCAAACGTTTGTTGGTGGAGTTTGTGTCAGCCAACCCCACCGGCCCTTTGCATGTGGGCCATGGTCGTCAGGCTGCTTTGGGCGACGCGATATGCAATTTGTTCGATACCCAAGGCTGGTCGGTGCACCGTGAGTTTTATTACAACGACGCCGGTGTGCAAATCCATACCTTGGCCGTGTCCACCCAGTGCCGCGCCAAGGGCTTGTCGCCAGGCGACGCTGCTTGGCCCGAGAACGCCTATAACGGCGACTACATCGCTGACATTGCCCGCGACTTTTTAGACAAAAAAACCGTGACAGCCGACGACCGCAGCTTCACCGCCAATGGCAATGTGGATGATTTAGATAATATTCGCGATTTTGCAGTCGCCTATTTGCGCCGCGAACAAGACTTGGATTTGCAAGCTTTTCAGGTGAAGTTTGACCATTACTATTTAGAGTCGAGTCTGTACACCGATGGGCAGGTAGAGCAAGCCGTGGCGTCATTGAACGCTTCAGGTCACACCTACGAGCAAGACGGTGCGCTGTGGTTGCGCTCTACCGACTTTGGCGACGACAAAGACCGCGTGATGCGCAAGTCGGACGGCAGCTACACCTACTTTGTGCCCGATGTGGCTTACCACTTGGCCAAATGGGAGCGTGGTTTCACCAAGGTCATCAATATCCAAGGTACCGACCACCACGGCACCATCGCCCGTGTGCGTGCCGGTTTGCAAGCCGCCTCACAGCAGCAAGGTTTGACCATTCCTCAAGGCTATCCCGACTATGTGCTGCACACCATGGTGCGCGTCATGCGTGGGGGTGAAGAGGTGAAAATTTCCAAACGCGCGGGCAGTTATGTCACCCTGCGCGACCTGATTGAGTGGACCAGCAAAGATGCAGTTCGCTTCTTTTTGCTCAGCCGCAAGCCGGACACGGAATACGTTTTTGATGTGGACTTGGCGCTGGCGCAAAACAACGACAACCCGGTGTTTTATGTGCAATACGCCCATGCGCGTATTTGCTCGGTGCTGGCAACTTGGGGTGAGTCCAGTGGTTTGACGTCTGCGGATTTGGCCGATTTCGATTTGGTGGCTTTAGATTCGCCTGCTGCGCTGTCACTTTTGCGGGTGCTGGCGCGTTATCCGGATATGTTGCAACAAGCCTGTACCGATTTTGCCCCGCACGATGTCAGTTTTTACCTGCGCGAGTTAGCCTCGGCCTACCACAGCTATTACGATGCCGAACGTATTTTGGTCGACGAGACCGTGGTGCGCCAAGCGCGGGTTGCCTTGGTGGCGGCAGTGGCGCAGGTTTTACACAATGGTTTGGCGGTTTTGGGCGTATCGGCGCCCACACGGATGTAAAGGTCAAGCATGCATTCTTTTTCTCGACAACGCGGCAACACCGTTCTAGGTTTTATTTTGGGCTTGGTGGTGGGTTTGACCGTGGCCTTGGTGGTGGCGATTTACGTCACCAAAGTGCCCATTCCCTTTTTGGACAAGGGCTTGAGTCGCAACGCCGAACAAGATGCGGCAGAGCAAAAAAAGAACAAAGACTGGGACCCTAACGCCCCCCTGTATGGCAAAAGCCCTGCAGCCAACGCACCTGCCGCGGACAAGCCAGTGCCCAATCCAGCGGCTCCTCCCCCGCCTGCTCCACCTGCAGAGTCCAATTCTGGGGACCCCTTGGGCGATTTGGCGCTTAGCAAAACCCAAAGTGTCGATGCTTTTTATTATTTTGTGCAGGTTGGCGCCTTCAACGGCAGCGAAGAAGCGCAAACCCAGCGAGCCAAGTTGGCTTTGGGGGGCTTTGACCCCAAAATCTCTGAGCGTGAACAAAACGGCAAAATCGTCTACCGAGTGCGTTTAGGTCCTTTCGAAACCAAAACCGAGGCTGAAGACGCCCAAACCAAACTCAAAGCCACCAAATTTGAATCCGCACTCATGCGGGTTCAACGCTGATCTTTTTTTTCAAGAGGCCCACCATGCAACGCCGTACATTTTCAGCCCTGACCTTGGGCTCACTTTCTTCCCTCTCTTTTGCGCCAGCCATCGCACAGCCTGTTTTCAAGGAAGGCACGGATTACCTCAAACTCAGCCAAGCAGTACCTACCGAGGTGGCCAAAGGCCGTGTCGAGGTTCTGGAGTTCTTTTGGTACAACTGTCCGCATTGCAACGCCTTTGAACCCACGCTCAGTGCTTGGAGCAAAAAGATGCCCAAAGACGTCGAACTCAAGCGGGTTCCGGTGCGCTTTCGTGCTGAATTCGAACCACAGCAAAGGGCTTACTACGTGCTAGAAGCTTTGGGCAAAGTAGAAGAGTTGCAAACCAAGATGTTCGCGGCGATCCATACCGAACGTCAAACCCTCACCACCTTAGAGCCTTTGCTGGGCTGGGCCGAGAAAAACGGCATCCCCAAAAAGCAGTTCACCGATTTGTACAACTCTTTTGCCGTGATCGGCAAAGCCCGCCGCGCGGCGCAGTTGCAAGAGCAATTCAAGGTCGAAGGTGTGCCAGCACTTGGGGTGGCGGGGCGTTATTACGTGGATGGCTCCTTGGCTGGCAGCATGGATCGGGCTTTGCAAATCGTCGATTTCTTGATTGGCGAGGTGCGCAAAGGACGCTGAATTCGGGGGGATTCTGCCCCTACAATGCAAGCCATCCTTCCATCAGCAATTTTCGTGCCTTGAAAAAACTTCTTTTTTTGTGTTGTCTTGCTGCGGCTTTGCAGTCTCCCATGGTTGCATGGGCGGAAAAAGCCGACCGTGGCAAGCCCATGAACATCGAGGCTGATAACTTGGACCACGATGAACTCAAGCAACTCAGCATCTTTACCGGCAAAGTCGTCGCCACCAAGGGCACCTTGATTTTGCGTGGCGCTCGCTTGGAAGTTCTGCAAGACCCCGAGGGTTACCAATACGGCTTGCTGACCGCCGAGCCTGGCAAAAAAGCTTTTTACCGTCAAAAGCGCGAAGGCTTGGACGAATGGATGGAGGGCGAGGGTGAGCGTATCGAGTACGACAGCCGCTCCGACCGCGTCACCCTCATCAACCGCGCCCAAATTCGCCGCTACCGTGGCACCGTGTTGAACGACGACATCACTGGCCAGCGCATCATTTATGAAAACTTGACCGACCAATTCACAGTTGACGGCAAGAATGCGGCTGCCAAGCCCGGCGCTGAATCTTCTGGGCGGGTTCGCGCGGTGCTGACCCCGCGCAAAAAAGACGAGGCAGGCAAGTGAATTCCACGCCTGCCCCCATCAGCCGGTTGGTGGCGCAGCATCTGCAAAAGTCCTATATCAGCCGCACCGTGGTGCACGATGTGTCTATTTCTGTGGCCAAAGGTGAGGTGGTCGGCTTGCTCGGCCCCAATGGTGCGGGCAAAACCACCTCCTTCTACATGATCGTGGGCTTGTTGCGCGCAGATGCGGGAAGCATCTCCATCGATGGCGAGTCAATAGAGGATTTACCGATCCACCGCCGCGCCCGCATGGGTTTGAGTTATCTGCCCCAAGAGGCCTCGATTTTTCGCAAACTCAATGTGGCCGACAACGTACGCGCGGTGTTGGAGCTGCAACTCGATAGCCTTGGCAAGCCCTTGGACAAAAACACCATTGAAACCCGTTTAAGTGCTTTGTTGCAAGAGTTGCGCATCGAGCATTTGCGCGATTCACCCGCACCTTCCCTGTCGGGTGGCGAGCGGCGCCGCGTGGAAATTGCACGTGCCTTGGCCACGCAACCGCGCTTTATTTTGTTGGATGAACCTTTCGCAGGCATTGACCCGATTGCGGTGCTGGAGATTCAGCGCATCATTGGCTTTTTGAAAGCCAAGGGCATTGGGGTGCTCATCACCGACCACAATGTGCGCGAAACATTGGGCATTTGTGACCACGCCAGCATCATCAGCGAAGGCCGTGTGCTGGCCGAAGGTACGCCCGAAGAAATCGTCAACAACCCAGAGGTACGGCGGGTGTATCTGGGCGAAAACTTCCGCATGTGAGGGCAAGGCACAGCTTATGAAGCAAGGCCTGTCACTTCGCGTCTCGCAGCATCTGGCGCTCACGCCCCAGTTGCAGCAGTCCATTCGCTTGTTGCAACTCTCTACTTTGGAGTTAAGCCAAGAGATAGACCAAATGCTGGACGACAACCCGTTTCTGGAAAAAGAAATGGAAGATTTGGCGCCGCGTGAAGACTTTGGCCTAGAGCAAGAAAACACCCAAGCGGCCAGCTCCGAGGCAGAGCCCGAAAGCTGGGACGGCCCCATGGACCGAGTGAGCGAGGTGCGGGTGGAAACCGCCAGCGAGACAACGACACCGGTGGATGCCGAGGGCGTCGCTGAAAGCTGGGACGGCGACGGCAGCGTGGAGTTTTCACCTGACGACAGCGAATGGGGCGGCGATGCACCTGCGCGTAACAACAGCAGCAATAACGATGATGAAAAAGCGCAAGCCACCGAGTTAGCGCGCAACCAAGAGTCGCTGACCGCGTTTTTGCACCGCCAAGCCTTGTCGTTGCGCTTGGACGATACCGACCGCGCCGCTTTGCGTTTCTTGATCGAGTCCTTGAATGACGACGGTTATTTGGAAGACAGTTTCCAAAGCCTGGCTGAAAGTCTGGCGGGTGACGATATCGAGCAGTGCGAAGAGTTGGTGCACCGCTTTCAGGTGGCCTTGAGTCTGTTGCAAAGCTTGGAGCCCACGGGTGTAGGCGCTCGTGATTTGGGCGAGTGCTTGCGCTTGCAGCTGCAAGCCATTCCCGCTGACACCGAGGAGCGTGCCGAGTTACGCGCCTGTGCACTGGCGATTTGCAAACAACCCTTGGAGTTGTTGGCCAAGCGGGACTTCAAGCGTCTGGCTGTGGCAGTGAATGACAGCGAGGCACAGGTGAAGTTGGCCATGGCGCTGATTGCACGCTTGGAACCCAAGCCTGGCAGGCGCTTCATTGATGTGGAGCGCAACGTCATCATTCCCGATGTGCTGATCTTGCCGCACGGTGTGGACAAGCAAGGTTTGCCGCAGTTTCGCACCATGCTCAACCCCGAGGTCATGCCACGCCTGAAGGTGAACGACATATACGCCAACGCCTTGAAGGGCGGCAAGGGCGACGGCCACGCAGGCCTGCAGCAGCGTTTGCAAGAAGCACGCTGGATGATCAAAAACATCCAGCAGCGCTTTGACACCATCTTGCGCGTGAGCAACGCCATCACCCAGCGGCAAAAAAGTTTCTTCATCCACGGCGAATTGGCCATGAAGCCCATGGTCTTGCGTGAAATCGCTGAAGAGCTGGGGCTGCACGAGTCCACCATCAGTCGCGTGACCACCGCCAAGTACATGCACACGCCCTACGGCACCTTTGAGCTGAAATATTTTTTCGGCTCGGGCCTTGGCACCGACAGCGGCAACAATGCGTCCAGCACTGCAGTACGCGCCCTCATCAAACAGCTGATAGCCAGTGAGAACCCCAAGAAGCCTTTGTCAGACAACCAGCTCTCGGACATGCTCAAAGAACAAGGCATTGACTGCGCCAGACGTACCGTGGCCAAGTACCGTGAAGCCCTGCGCATAGCGCCCACCAACCTGCGAAAAACCCTGTGAACGCCTTGCAATTGTTTGTCCCCTGCGCCGCAGGGGTGGAGAGTTTTTTGGCATACGAGGTGGCGCAAATCACGGGTCTGCCAGCGGGCGATATGCAAACCCTGCGCGGCGGTGTGCAGTTGCAAGCCTCATGGCGAGCAGCGCTGCAGCTGAATTTGCACAGCCGCTTAGGCATGCGGGTGCTGATTCAACTGGCGCACCAGCCTTATGCCAGTGAGGACGACATTTACAACGCAGCCAGTAGCGTGGCATGGGAAATGTGGTTCACGCCCAAGCAAAGTTTTCGAGTGGAAATCACTGCGCAGCACAGCCCTTTGAAAAGCCTGAACTTCGCCACCTTGCGGGTGAAAGACGCTATTGCCGACCGCTTTCGAGACAAAAGCGGTGTGCGTCCCGACGTAGACACCCAGCGCCCCGATGTGCGGGTGCATGTCCACCTGACCGAGAAAATGCTCACTCTGTATTTGGACACCACGGGCGAGCCTTTGTTCAAACGTGGCTGGCGCGAAGACAAAGGCGACGCCCCTTTGAAAGAAACTTTGGCCGCGGCCATGCTCGCCGCCAGCGGTTGGAGCATGCCCATCCTCACAGCGCCAGGCGAGACCTCGCCGGCTGTCCCCTCGGTGGCGGGGGTCGAGCAAGGTCTGCCCTTGTACGACCCGTGTTGCGGCAGCGGCACCATCGTTATCGAGGCCGCGCAAATCGCCTGTCGCATGGCAGCGGGTTTGCAGCGGCGTTTTGGGTTTGAAAAATTACGCAAGTTCGACACCCATGTCTGGCGGCAGTTGCAAGACGAGGCCAGGGCCCAAGTGTGCGAGCCACGCGCAGCGGTCTATGGCAGTGATTTGGCCTTCAGGATGGTTGATTTTGCCAAACGCAATGCGGAGCGCGCAGGCGTGGTTTCAGCGATAGAGTTGCGCGGCGGCGACGCCTTGCAGCGCATGCCGCCCACTGACGTGTCTGGCGTGATGCTGGTCAACCCGCCCTATGGCGAGCGTATTGAAGCCGGTGGTGTGGCGGGTGCTGCCAGCATGGCACGCAGCGGACGTGAGGTGGGGCAGGTGGAAGACGGCGGTGAGTTTTTCAGCCAATTGGCCAGCCATTGGAAGAAAAACTATGCCGGTTGGCGTGCTTGGGTGTTGACCCCTGACCTAAAGTTGCCTGGGCGTATGCGTTTGAAAGAATCGCGGCGTGTACCGATGTGGAACGGCCCCATCGAGTGCCGCATGTTCCGCTTCGATCTGATGGCAGGCTCGGCGCGTAAACCTGCTGCGGGTGTCGACCAGCCGCCTGCCCTTGGATGAGCGAGGACTTGGTGTCAACGCCGGTGGTGATTGACACCAATATCGTGCTCGACATTTGGGTGTACCAAGACCTCGCCACCCCCTCTCTTTTAGAAGCTTTAGAACAGGGAACAGTGCAATGGCTGGCCACGCCACCCATGCGCGAAGAACTGCTTCGGGTCTTGGACTACCCGCACATTGCCCAGCGCCGCAACCGAGACGGCGTGACCGCGCAAGAGGTGTTGGCGCACTTTGACCGCTGGGCGAATATCCACGCCATCGCACCCAAAGCGCCCTATGTGTGCAAAGACGAAGACGATCAAAAATTCATCGATTTGGCTGTCGCCCATCAAGCCTTGCTGCTCAGCAAAGACAAACAGGTGCTGAGGTTGACCAACCGCTTGGCCAGATTGGGCGTGGCCGTGCGACAAACATGGGCCTTGTGTGCTGCTTAAGCAATAATAACGACCATGAAATCAATTTTTTGTAAGCAAACCGCATTCAAGGCATTGCAAACCCAAGCCCGCACAAATTGGCTTATGGAAGAGGACAGTTTGCACGCCCAGTGGGTGTTTGAAGATTTTGGCTGCGCCATGTCTTTCATGAATTCGGTGGCCGATGTGGCTGAACGCATGAACCACCACCCTGAGTGGACCAATGTGTACAACCGCGTCAAAGTGCGTTTGACCACGCATGACGCAGGTGGGCTCACCCCTTTGGACTTCGATTTGGCGCTAGCCATGGACACTTTGGCCATGACCGCTTCTCAAAGTTAAGGCTTTGAGCTGGCTCTCGATGGCGCTTTAGGTTTTGCGCTGCTGCAGCAGTTGCAGCAATTGCGCCAGCGCATGGGCTTGGGTCGCCAAGCGCACCGCCGCGCGATCCCCTTCAAAGTGGCAAGTCTGCACTTTCACCCAAACGGTTTCAGCGCCAATCGTGGGACCACCGTCGGTGGGCAGACCCCATGCGAAACACACCGTGCCAACAGGCTTGGCTTGGCTGCCGCCTGTGGGTCCCGCAATGCCAGTGACCGCCAGCGCCACCTGCGCTTGCGATTTTTTCAAGGCGCCCAACACCATGGCTTGCGCTACGGCCTCGCTGACCGCGCCGTGCTGTTCAATCATCGCTTTGGGCACACCCAACATATCGTGCTTGGCTTCGTTGCTGTAGCTGACAAAGCCCCGCTCGAACCATTGGCTAGAACCAGCAAGGTCGGTGCAGGCCGCAGCAACCATGCCGCCGGTGCAACTTTCGGCTGTGGCCATCATCCAACCGCGTTGCAGCAGCGCAGCAGCCAAGGTGGCAACAGGGCTTGAAGTATTCATTGCGTCACCTGCCACAAGGCCAAACACAGCAGGGTGCAAAACCCGGCCACCACATCATCAAACATGATGCCAAAGCCGCCGCGCCAACCTTGCCCATGAAACGCTTGATCGGCCCAGCCCACGGGGCCAGGTTTGATGGCGTCAAACAAGCGAAACAAAATAAAAGCAGCCAATTGCCCGCCGAAATCGGTGGGCATCCAAATGAAAAGCACCCACCAAAATGCGGCAATTTCATCCCACACAATGGAACTGGGGTCGTTGACTTGCATATGGTCGGCGGTGATGGTGCTGACCCACCAACCCAAAGGCAAGGCGGCTGTCAATACCCAAGCCATCTGCGTGCTATCCAACCAATAAGACATCAACAGAAAAGACGCCCACGCCCACAGAGTGCCCACGGTACCTGGTGCCCAAGGGCTTAAACCCGAGCCAAAACCCATGGCCACCCAATGCGCAGGGTGCGAGAGCATGAAACGAGCGGCTTGGGAACTGGCTGCGTAAGACATGAAAGCCATCTTAGTGGGCGAAATGGTCAAAGCTGGCAAAGCGGCGCGACATGGGAAGGCCTTGCAGGTCCAACACTTGCACCCCAGCCACAGGGGTGATGCGCCCAATACAGGTGATGCTGACACCACATTGCTCGCCCGCTTCCAAGACCTCGTCGGCTTGATCGGGGGGGGCGGTGAACAGCAGCTCGTAGTCGTCACCACCGGCCAAGGCGAAATCTAAGCGCTTGTTGAACGCCACCGACTGCATCGCGTCACTGATGGCGGCGCTGTCTTGCACCCAGGCCGTTTCTATCACCGCGCCCACGTTGGAGCGTTGCAAGATGTGACCCAGATCGCCCAATAAACCGTCACTCACGTCGATCGCCGCATTCGCCACGCCGCGCAAGGCAAGGCCAAGCTCGATGCGCGGTGTGGGCCTGTCCATGCGAAGCCGAGCCGCTTCAAAATGCGTTGCCTCAACAGACAAAGTGCCTTTAAAAACTTCCAGCGCCAAGCGAGCGTCGCCTACTGTGCCGCTGATGTAAACATCGTCGCCCACTTGGGCGTGCTGTCGCAGCAAGGCGTCGCCAGGCGGCACCTCGCCAAACACAGTGATGCAAATGTTCAGAGGTCCTTGGGTGGTGTCGCCACCTATCAATTCGCAGCCATGCGCATCCGCCAAATCCCACAAACCTTTGGAAAACCCCGCCAACCAGTTTTCGTCAATGAAGGGCAAAGCCAAGGCCAAGGTGAATGCCAAAGGCTTGGCGCCACAGGCAGCCAAGTCGCTCAAATTGACCGCCAGCGCTTTATGGCCCAAACCTGCTGCTTGGGTGGTGGATAAAAAATGCCGACCTTCTACCAACATGTCCGAGGACACAGCCAGTTGCATGCCGCTTTGGAGCTGCAACAAAGCGCAGTCGTCGCCCACGCCCAGCACCGCGTGGCGGCTGGGACGGGTGAAATAGCGTGCGATGAGGTCGAACTCGCCCATCTAATGCATTTGCCGCTTGCCGCTGTCGCTCAAGGCATCCAGCACAAACATGGGAATGTCCACATCAAATTTTTCACCATCTTCGGCCACGCAAAAATAGCTGCCGTGCATGGTGCCTGTGGGGGTGCGCAGACGGGCACCGCTGGTGTATTCAAACACCTCACCAGGCTGCAGCAGGGGTTGGTAACCCACCACACCCAAGCCCTTGACCTTCTCATGTAAACCCTCGGCATCGTTGATATGCCAAGTACGTGAAATGACCTGTACGCCAATGTCACCGGTGTTGCGAATCAGGACTGCGTAGGCGAAGGCGTACACCCCATCCTCAGGGGAGGACTGCTCGGGCAGGTAGTGCGGCGTGACTTCGACGCGGAGTTGGTAGATGGGCATAAGCAACGGGTATTGGGAAAATTTCAGCTGGAGCGGCATTCTGACACCATAATTGAGCCTATGAACACCACTTACCGCATCGCCCCCTCCATCTTGTCCGCCGACTTTGCCCGCTTGGGCGACGAGGTGAAAAACGTCATCGCCGCCGGCGCAGACTGGATTCACTTTGACGTCATGGACAACCACTATGTACCCAACCTCACCTTTGGCCCCATGGTCTGTCAGGCCTTGAAGCCCCATGCCAAAACCGCCGCCGGTGTGGCCGTGCCCATCGATGTCCACCTGATGGTGCAGCCGGTGGATGCTTTGGCCGCGCTGTTTGCCCAAGCCGGTGCCAACCTCATCAGCTTCCACCCCGACGCCAGTGCCCATGCCCACCGCAGCGTGCAAGCTATCAAGGCCGCGGGTTGCCAAGCGGGTGTGGTGTTCAACCCCGCCGAACCTTTGGATGTGCTGGACTGGTTGATCGACGACATCGATCTCATCCTCATCATGAGCGTCAACCCCGGTTTTGGTGGCCAAAGCTTTATCGATTCAGCACTGCGCAAGGTCGAGCACGCCCGCAAACGCATCGAGGCCAGCGGCCGTGATATCCGCTTGGAAGTCGATGGTGGCATCAAGCCCGACAACATCCGCCAAGTCGCCAACGCAGGGGCCGACACCTTTGTGGCGGGCAGTGCGATTTTTGGCAAGTCCGACTACAAAGCCGTCATCGATCAGATGCGCGTGGCTTTGGCTTAATTTTTCTTTTGAAAGTTCTCATGTCTTTTCGATTCAATTGCTTGGTGCTTGCCGCTTCTTTGGCGCTTGTCACCAACCTTGCCCAAGCCGCATGTTTTGCTGACAGCCCTTTGACCCGCCCCGATGACCGCTACCAAGCGGTGGATGGCAGCAATGGCACTGAAGTCAAAGACACGCAAACCGGTTTGGTTTGGCAGCGCTGTATGCATGGCCTCAAGTGGGACGGCAATGCCTGCTCGGGCAATGTAACGCCGCAAGACTGGACAACCGCCAGCAAAACCGTTGCCAGCGCAAAGCCCTGGCGTTTGCCTACCCAAGCCGAGTTGGATGGCTTGATTGAAAAAAGCTGCAGCAAACCCGCTTTGAACAACAACTGGTTTGGTTCTGGCCCCATGGGCTGGGTCTGGACAGCCACAGACATGGGCAGCTCCGAGGGCTCCGTGGTGATTAACACCGAATCTGGTTTAATCGCCAACTTCACCAAAAAGCTTCCCCTCTACGTGCGCTGGGTACGTTGACTTAACCAATTTTTACATCTATGAATATCCCTACTTTGCAAGCCCTGATGATCGACCTCGACGGCACCATGGTCGACACCATGGCCGACTTCGAGGCGGCGCTCAATTTGGCCTTGGCAGATATCGACTTGCCCAAGGTGGACAAAAGTGTAGTCAATATCGCTGTGGGCAAAGGCTCCGAACATTTGGTGCGTACAGTGCTGCAGCACCAGTTAAGGTTGCCCGAGGTGCAAGCCAGTGGCTTGGTGTGTGACAACACCACCGTGGACTCCATGTACGAGGCTGCCTTTTTGCGCTACCAACACCACTATGGCCACGTCAACGGTCAACACGCCGAGGTTTATGCGGGGGTTTTGCAAGGCTTGCAGGCTTTTCAGGCCAAAGGCTTGCCCATGGCTTGCTTGACCAACAAACCCACTGCCTTTGCCAAAGACTTGCTGGCGCGCAAAGGTCTTGATGGGTTTTTTGGTCATGTTTACGGCGGCGACGCTTTCCCGCGTAAAAAGCCAGACCCCATGCCGCTGTTGGAAACCTGCAAAGCCTTGGGCACCGCGCCCTCACACACCTTGATGCTGGGCGACTCGCAAAACGACGCCCAAGCCGCGCGGGCCGCGGCTTGTCCGGTGGTGTTGGTGACTTATGGTTACAACCATGGCGAGCCCATTCGTGGCGTGGACTGCGACGGCTTCATCGACAGCTTTACCGAACTCAAGCTTTAAGCGCCCTTAGGCGCATTTGTTACACTTTCTGACATGTTTATCCATCTCAACACCCTCACAGGTTGCAACGACCGGGGAGCTTGGCCTTGGCGTCGCCAGCCCTGCTCGGCAGTGTTGGTGTTGGCTTAAACCCTTTACTGCCTCCTTCTTTTGGGCCCTTTCTTGGCGCCCCTGTTCCAAATGAAAAAGCCCTTGTAGGGCCGAGCTGTGGAGGCTCTGGTGTCATGACAGAAACCGAATTCAATCAACTTTCAAAACAAGGCTTTAACCGCATCCCCTTGATGCTCGAAGCGTTTGCCGACCTTGAAACCCCGCTCTCTCTCTACCTGAAGCTGGCTTTTCACCAAGACGGCGGCAAGCACAGTTTTTTGCTGGAGTCGGTGGTGGGTGGCGAGCGTTTTGGTCGCTACAGCTTCATTGGCCTGCCCGCCCGCACTTTCTTGCGTGCCAATGGCTTTGGAGAGGCCGCCCACACCGAGGTGGTGACCGACGGCGTGGTGGTGGAAACCGACCGCGGCAATCCGCTGGACTTCATTGCCAGTTACCAAGCGCGTTTCAAAGTGGCCTTGCGCCTAGGCATGCCGCGTTTTTGTGGCGGCTTGGCGGGTTATTTTGGCTATGACACGGTGCGCCATATCGAAAAGAAATTGGTGCACAGCTGCCCGCACGACACCTTGGGTTGTCCGGATATTTTGTTGCTGCAAACCGAAGAATTGGCAGTGATTGACAACCTCTCAGGCAAGCTGTCCTTGCTGGTCTATTTGGACCCGTCTCAACCCAAGGCGTACGAACACGGCCAACAACGTTTGCAGCAACTCAAAGACATGCTCAAACGCTCGGTGCAAGCGCCTGAACTCAAGGCTTCTGCCAGCCATCCTGCTGAGCGTCAATTTGCCAAAGCGGATTATCTGAAGGCAGTGGAACGTGCCAAGGGTTTGATCGAGGCGGGGGACTTCATGCAAGTGCAGGTGGGTCAGCGCATTCAAAAACGCTTCACCCAAAACCCTTTATCGCTGTACCGCGCCCTGCGTTCATTGAACCCCAGCCCCTATATGTATTACTACCACTTGGGCGACTTCCATGTGGTGGGGGCTTCGCCTGAAATTTTGGTGCGGCAAGAAACCACCCCCGAGGGCAACAAGGTCACCATCCGCCCCTTGGCAGGCACACGCCCACGGGCGGCCACGCCCGAAGCCGATCTTGCCACCGAGCAAGAGTTGATCAACGACCCCAAAGAACGCGCCGAACATGTGATGCTGATCGACTTGGCGCGCAACGACATTGGGCGCATCGCGAAAACCGGCACGGTGAAAGTGACCGAGGCGTTTGCTGTGGAGCGCTACAGCCATGTGATGCACATCGTCAGCAACGTCGAGGGCATGTTGAAGGACGGCATGAGCAGCATGGATGTGCTGCGAGCCACCTTTCCTGCAGGTACCCTGACGGGTGCACCCAAGGTGCACGCCATGGAGCTGATTGACCAACTCGAACCTGTCAAACGAGGTATTTACGGCGGCGCTTGTGGCTACCTGAGTTTTGCTGGCGACATGGACGTGGCCATTGCCATACGCACCGGCATCGTCAAAGACAACACCCTGTATGTGCAAGCGGCTGCTGGCGTGGTCGCGGACTCTGTTCCTGAAATGGAGTGGTTGGAAACCGAGCACAAGGCTCGTGCTTTACTGCGTGCCAGCGAGCTGGTCGAAGGAGGTTTGGAATGAAGCTCCTGATGATTGATAACTACGACAGCTTCACTTACAACTTGGTGCAGTACTTTGGCGAACTGGGTGCCGAGGTGCTGGTGCACCGCAACGATGAAATCAGCTTGGCCGATATCGAGGGTTTGAAGCCTAGCCATTTGGTGGTGTCGCCTGGTCCTTGCTCACCCGCCGAGGCCGGTATTTCGGTGGCGGCCATTCAATACTTTGCGGGGAAGCTGCCGATTTTGGGGGTGTGTTTGGGCCATCAAAGCATTGGCGCTGCTTTTGGTGGGCGCATCATCCGCGCCCAGCAACTCATGCACGGCAAGACCAGCGTCATCCACACCACCCAGCAAGGTGTGTTTGCCGATTTGCCCAAAGACTACACCGTCAACCGCTACCACTCGCTCTCCATTGAGCGCAGCAGTTGCCCTGCTGAGTTGGAGGTCACCGCTTGGACGGATGACGGGGAGATCATGGGTGTGCGGCACCGAAGCTTGGCCATCGAGGGCGTGCAGTTTCACCCTGAGTCCGTACTCACCGAACACGGCCACGCTTTGTTGAACAACTTTTTGAAAATGCAGCAGCCATGACCAGCATCACACCCAGCGAAGCCTTGCAGCGCACCATCGAGCACCGTGAGATCTTTCACGATGAAATGTTGCACCTCATGCGCATGATCATGAATGGCGAGATCACGCCCCTTATGACGGCCGCCATCCTGACCGGTTTGCGCGTGAAAAAAGAAACCATTGGCGAAATCACCGCCGCAGCGCAAGTCATGCGGGAGTTCTCCACCAAGGTCGAGGTGGCCGATCGCAGCCATTTGGTGGATATTGTGGGCACGGGTGGCGACGGTGCCAACACCTTCAACATCTCTACTTGCGCCATGTTTGTCGCCGCTGCTGCAGGCGCCAGGGTCAGCAAGCATGGCGGTCGCAGCGTCAGCAGCAAAAGTGGCAGCGCCGATGTGCTGGAAAGCTTGGGGGTGCAGATCAACCTCAGTCCAAGCGCCATTGCCCAAAGCATTGCCGAGGTGGGCATTGGTTTTATGTTTGCGCCCAACCACCACCCCGCGATGAAAAACGTGGCGCCTGTGCGCAAAGAGTTGGGTGTGCGAACCATTTTTAACATCTTGGGGCCGCTCACCAACCCAGCTGCTGCGCCGAATATTTTGATGGGCGTGTTCCACCCTGATTTGGTGGGCATTCAAATTCGCGCCCTGCAGCGCTTGGGTGCTGAGCATGCCTTGGTGGTTTATGGAAGAGACGGCATGGACGAGGTCAGCTTGGGGGCTGCCACTTTGGTGGGCGAGTTGAAAAACGGCGAAATCACCGAGTATGAAATTCACCCCGAAGACTTTGGCCTCACCATGGCCAGTCACCGTGCTCTGCGGGTGGACACGCCAGAGCAGTCACGTGACATGGTGTTGTCGGTGCTGAATAACCAAGCGGGAGCGCCGCGTGACATCGTCGCTTTGAATGCCGGCATTGCGCTTTATGCCGCCAACGTTGCACCTACCATGGCGGCTGGAATTGACTTGGCGCAGCAAGCCTTGGCGCAAGGTTTGGCCAAAGCCAAGTTGGCACATTTGAACGAATTCACCGCCCAACACGCGGCGTAAACCACAAAGGCACCGCTGTGAGCGACATACTGAACAAAATCGTCCAAACCAAGCACGAAGAAATTGCACTTCGAAAACGTTCCGTGTCTTTAGAGTCGGTTCGCGCTGATGCGCAAAGCCGTGTGTTGACACGTGACTTTGAAGGCGCATTGCGGCGCAAAATCTCAGCAGGTCACGCCGCGGTCATTGCCGAAGTGAAGAAAGCCAGCCCCTCCAAAGGCCTGCTGCGCGAAGACTTCATTCCCGCGGACATCGCACAAAGCTACGCCGTGGGCGACGGCAAAGTCAGCGCAGCCTGTTTGTCAGTCCTCACCGATCAACAGTATTTTCAAGGCAGCAACGATTACCTCAAACAGGCTCGTGCGTCGTGCGACTTGCCGGTGCTGCGCAAAGACTTCATGGTCGACATCTACCAAATTTACGAGTCACGCGCCATGGGTGCTGACTGCGTTCTGCTGATCGCTGCTTGTTTGGATGACGCACAAATGGCCGAGTTCGAAGCCGCCGCTCGCAGCTTGGACATGGCGGTCTTGGTCGAGGTACACGACCGCGCAGAACTCGACCGTGCTTTGAAGCTCAAGACCCCGCTGCTGGGCGTGAACAACCGCAACCTCCGCACTTTCGAGGTGTCCTTGGACACCACCTTGTCGCTCATGGCTGATTTACCAGCCGATAAATTGCTCGTCACCGAGAGCGGCATCGCCAACCGCGACGACGTCACCCGTCTGCGTGCAGCAGGCGTGCATGCGTTTTTGGTCGGCGAGGCTTTTATGCGTGCACCCGAGCCAGGCGAAGCTTTGGCCGCATTGTTCGGTGACTAAGCACAACAGTTTGCTAGCGATCGATCCGCTGGCTTGGCCAGTGCACCCTTCATGGCAAGACTTGGTCGACAGGTTTTGGCGCAGCGAGCAAGGTGAGGTTTTGCTGGCTTTTTTGCAGAAACGTTTGCAAGCCGGAGCGCAAATTTACCCCCCAGAGCCTCTTCGGGCCTTGTGCTTAAGCCCTTTGTCTGAGGTCAAAGTCGTCATCTTGGGCCAAGACCCTTACCACGGCATGGGTCAGGCCGAGGGTTTGGCTTTTTCTGTGCCATCAGGGGTTGCTACCCCACCTTCGCTTCGAAATATCTTCAAAGAATTGCAGCGAGATCTTGGCCAAGCCCCGCCTTTTGAGACCAGCCTGAGTCCTTGGGCGGCAAAAGGGGTGTTGTTGCTCAACACCTGTTTGACAGTGGAGGATGGCTTGCCTGCCAGTCATGCCAAAAAAGGTTGGGAGGCGCTCACTGACGAAATAATTCAAGCCATTGCTGAATCTACCAAGGCCTGTGTTTTCATGTTGTGGGGTGCACACGCCCAGTCCAAGGCCCAGTTGATTACCCAAACCACCATTCATAAATCCTCAAACTGCTTGCTTTTGCAGGCCAACCACCCCTCGCCCCTTTCCGCCTTGCGCGGACCTCAAGCCTTCATCGGGTGTGGGCATTTTTCAAAAGCTCAGCACTGGCTTGAGTCAAAAGGAATCGCAATGGACTGGAGTCTGGAGAACTAAAAACGGCAACTGCTTGAAGGAATTGGCATTTTTCTGGGACCATCATCCGTTTTCAGGGGCGAAATATGCTATAGTCTTTGGCTCGCTGGAGGGGTGCCCGAGTGGCTAAAGGGGGCAGACTGTAAATCTGTTGGCTTACGCCTACGCTGGTTCGAATCCAGCCTCCTCCACCACAAAGTGCTTGGGTGACCTGCAACTGTGATGATGGCCGTGGGCTACAAGCCCGCAGTCTTTGATGCGGGAGTAGTTCAATGGTAGAACCTTAGCCTTCCAAGCTAATGACACGGGTTCGATTCCCGTCTCCCGCTCCAAGCGGTTTTTGGTGTGCAGGTGAAGAGTTTTCGCCCTTGTGGCTCAGTGGTAGAGCACTCCCTTGGTAAGGGAGAGGTCGCGGGTCCGATTCCCGCCAAGGGCACCAGAGTTTAGGTTTTTTGTTGTGAGTTTTTTTTCGGAGTCGAAGAATGGCAAAAGGCAAGTTTGAGCGGACCAAACCGCACGTGAACGTTGGCACGATTGGCCACGTTGACCATGGCAAGACGACGCTGACAGCGGCGATCACGACGATTTTGTCGGCGAAGTTTGGTGGTGAGGCCAAGGCCTACGACCAAATTGACGCAGCACCTGAAGAGAAGGCGCGCGGCATCACGATCAACACGGCTCACGTGGAATACGAGACGGCTAACCGTCACTATGCCCACGTTGACTGCCCAGGACACGCTGACTATGTGAAGAACATGATCACGGGTGCGGCGCAAATGGACGGCGCGATTTTGGTGTGCTCGGCCGCTGACGGCCCCATGCCCCAAACACGTGAGCACATTTTGTTGGCCCGCCAAGTGGGTGTGCCTTACATCATCGTGTTTTTGAACAAATGCGACATGGTCGACGACGCGGAATTGCTCGAATTGGTCGAGATGGAAGTTCGCGAGTTGCTCGACAAATACGATTTCCCTGGCGACACCACCCCCATCATCCACGGCTCAGCCAAGCTGGCCTTGGAAGGCGACAAGGGCCCATTGGGCGAAGAAGCCATTTTCAAATTGGCCGAAGCTTTGGACAGCTACATCCCCCTGCCCGAACGCGCAGTGGATGGCGCTTTCTTGATGCCTGTGGAAGACGTGTTCTCTATCTCTGGCCGTGGCACGGTGGTGACCGGACGCGTAGAGCGCGGTATCGTCAAGGTGGGCGAAGAGATTGAGATCGTGGGTATCAAAGACACGGTCAAGACCACCTGTACCGGTGTGGAGATGTTCCGCAAATTGCTGGACCAAGGCCAAGCGGGTGACAACGTGGGTATTTTGTTGCGCGGCACCAAGCGCGAAGACGTCGAGCGCGGCCAAGTGCTGTGCAAGCCCGGCTCCATCAAACCCCACACGCACTTCACGGCTGAGATTTATGTGTTGAGCAAGGACGAGGGCGGACGCCACACACCTTTCTTCAACAACTACCGTCCCCAGTTCTACTTCCGCACGACGGATGTGACCGGTGCGATCGAGTTGCCTGAAGGCAAAGAGATGGTGATGCCTGGTGACAACGTGTCGATCACGGTGAAGTTGATCCACCCGATTGCGATGGAAGAGGGCTTGCGCTTTGC
>CAMDKR010000018.1 GCA_945901225.1 Bordetella parapertussis
CTCCCCAACGACCCTTGGGGTCACCCTTACCAATACCTCAACCCTGGCATCAAGGGCGAGGTAGATGTGCTGTCGTTTGGCGCTGACAGACAAAGCGGCGGCGAAGGTAAAAACGCCGACATCGGCAGTTGGCAGTAAGCAAGTTTTTACCCATGGCACGCCCATGCACGGGCTTTACCCTGCTGGAGTTGTTGCTGGTGCTGGCGATCATTGCCATCGGCAGCGCTGTGGTCACCCTGAGTCTGCGCGACAGCCCACAAACCCGTTTGCAGATGGAGGCCGAGCGCTTGATTGCGGTACTTGAAGCCAGCCGTGCGGATGCCCGTGCAAGCAACACCACCTTGCGTTGGCATGCTGACGACAAGGGGTTTAAGCTGCAAACCCTGCCCGCCTCAGGCGCTGCTCTGCGTGCCATGGCTTGGCAAAACAAAGGCACACAAGCCACGCCCTCGGATGTGCTGATCAGCGCAGAACCCATACAAGCCCGCACAACCATCACACTGCGCCATGGCAGTGGTGCCAGCCTGAAAATTGGCACCGACGGTGCAGCAGCTTTCAAAGTGTTGCCATGAAACGCGGCTTTACTTTGATCGAAGTGCTGGTGGCCTTGGCCATCGTCGCGGTCAGCGTCATGGCGGGTATGCGAGCCGCCGCCAGCATGACGCGCAATGCAGATCGGCAATGGCAGGTATTGCTGGCGCAAGTGTGTGCCGACAACGCCTTGTACCGACTGCGACTGGGCAGATCGTTGCCCAATGTGGGCGAGAGCCGCGTGACCTGTCCACAGGCCGAACTGGCGCTGGATGTGGTGCTGACGGTACAGACCACGCCCAACCCTTCTTTCAGGCGGGTGGATGCGCAAGTGTTTCTTCAAAGCACGCCTTTGCTGCGGGTGAGTACCGTGTTGGGGCGCTACTGAGATGAGACGCCACGCGGGCTTTACCTTGATTGAGGTGCTGGTGGCACTGGGCCTGATGGCCTTGTTGGGCCTGATGAGTTGGCGCGGCTTGGACACCTTGTTGCGCACCCGCGAGGTGACGCAATCTCGCACCGACGAAGTGGCTTTGGTAGAGGTCAGTTTGGGCCAATGGCGGGCAGACTTGAATGCGCAAATGGCCTTGCCCGGCATGCTCGGCGACAGCAGCCTGCTGTGGAACGGTAGCGTGCTGCGCATCCTGCGCCGCAGCACCACCCCCATGCCCGATGGTGGCGATGCAGGCATGCAAGTGGTGGCATGGTCGCTGCGCGAGGGTTTTTGGCGGCGCTGGCAGTCACCGCCCATCCTCAACCGCACAGAGCTGGAGCAAGCATGGTCAATGGCTGCCATTTGGGGACAAAACCCCAGCACCGAACTGCTCCAACAAGAAGTCAAACTCATGCCATTGACGGGTTGGCAGTTGTTTTACTTTCGTGACAATGCTTGGACCAACCCTTTGAGCAGTTCGGGTGCTGGCACGGCTGACAACCTGCTGAAAAGCCCTGACGCGGTCCAACTGCTATTGCAACTGAACACCAAAGACAAGCTGGTGCTGGACTGGGTTCGCCCATCCTTTGGCGCCAAACAACCATGACGCAGCGCCCACACCCTCAACACACAGGCGCGGCCTTGCTGATGGCCATGCTCAGCGTGGCGCTGCTGGCGGTGTTGGCGTCGGCGGCGCTGTGGCAACAGTGGCGCACCTTGGCGGTGGAGTCGGCCGAACGCGACGCACAGCAAACCGCTTGGTTGTTGCGCGGTGCCCAAGACTGGGCCTTGGTGGTGTTGCGAGAAGACGGGCGCTCGGGCAGCACCGATCATTTGGCCGAGCCGTGGGCAGTGCCCTTGCGCGAAGCGCGTTTGTCGGCGTTTTTGGCGGCGTCCAGCAACGGTTCAGTCAACGACAGCGATAGCTTGACGCAGCAAGTTTTTTTATCGGGGCGCATCACCGATATGCAGTCTCGCCTGAATGTCACCAACCTGCTCGACGGCAAGCAACTCAACGAGCGCAGCTTGCTGGCCTTCACCCGCTTGTACCGCGCCTTGGGTTTGCCCGAGGTCGAGTTGCGGCAATGGACAGCAGCGCTGTTGGCCGCCGCCCAAACGCCGCCCACGGCCAACGAGGTCTTGCCACCGCAACGCTTTGAGCAACTGCGCTGGCTGGGCTTGAGCGCCAACAGCTTGGCACGATTGGCCCCGCATGTGACGCTGCTGCCAGTGCGCTCCGCGGTGAACCTCAACACCGCAAGCGCTGAGGTGCTGTACGCCAGTATGCCGAGCCTAGAGCTGGGACAGGCAAGCCAATGGTTGCAAGAACGCGCCAGCAAACCGTTTGACAATTTGGAAGATGTTCGCAACCGCATGGGCAAGGCTGCGGAGAATATCAACGATACCCAACATTCGGTGAACACACGTTTTTTTGAGGTGACGGGACAGTTGCGCCATGGTCAGGTGTACCAGTTGCAAAAGTCGCTGCTTCAGCGCGATGGCACAAGCACCCAAACACTTTGGCGCGAACAACGTGGTTTGCGCTCCGAGCCAGGGTGCCTCCTTACAATCCCACCACCATGTTGATTGTTCGCCTCAACCCCCAAGCCACCTCGCTGTTTGACTTTGTCAGCAGCATCGATGGGCGAAACATCGCCCGCAGTGGCCAAGCCGCAGCCAAGGATTTACCCCGCTTGGGCGGTGAAGTGGTGGCGGTTGTGCCTTGGCAGGTGTTGGCTTGGCACAGGGTGACCTTGCCCCAAGGTGTGGGAGGACGTCTTAACGCGGTGCTGAGCAGTTTGTTGGAAGACAGTTGCTTGCAAGATACCAGCGAGTTGCATCTGGTGTTGTCCCCCTCAGCGACTGCACGCTTGCGCCAAGGCGGCCCAGCCATGGTGGGGGCTTGTGCCAAAGACTGGTTGCGTCAAGCCTTGGCACCCTTGCTGGGCGCCGGATTGCGGGTGCAGCGCTTGGTGCCAGAAGTGTGTCCCTCGACGACGCCCGACGCGGCTCAGTTGTACCTGTTGGACGACGGCGCACATGTTCAAGCCTTGCTGTGCCGCCATGACAGCGTATGGCGCTTGCCCCAAGCCTCGGCGGCGCTGGCAGCTTGGGAGGCTATTCCAAACAAAACCCTGTGGTGCGAGCCATCGGTCGCCGACACCGCGCAACGCCTGAGCGAAGGCATGGCGCTGCTGCAAACCCCGCAACAACGTTGCTTGCAAGCCGCCGGCAATGGCTGGGATTTGGCCCAAGGCGAGTGGGCGCAACACAGTGGTTTGCGCGGCTGGCGTTGGCTGCAGGCCACTTGGCGCAGTCTGCGTTTTGACCCCGCTTGGCAAACCAGTCGACGCGGCCTGGCATTGTTGGTGGTGGTTAATCTGTTGGGACTGAACCTTTGGGCATGGCAGGTACAAGCGCAGGTCAGCGCCCAACGCGAAAGTCTCAACGCACTGTTGCTCAGTACCTTCCCGCAGGTGAAAGTGGTGATTGACGCACCCATCCAAATGCGCCGCGAAATGCAGGCGCTGCAAAAAGACAGCGCCCAACCCCAAGACGCTGATGTGGATGTGATGCTGCAAGTGCTCTCCACCCCTTGGCCGTCTGGCGCAGTGCCCACCCAAATCGACTACCGCGGTGGCACGCTGCGCTTGGGGGGCTTGAAGGCCGATGCATTGGATGCCCTGCGCCAAGCCCATGGGTCAAGTACCCGCTACAGCTTCACAGTGCAAGGCAGCCAAGCGGTGTTGCAAGCCAAGGGGGCGCCATGAAATTTGCCGACCTCAGCCCACGTGAACAAACCGGCATCCGCTGGGCCTTGGGGGTGCTGGGCGGCGCAGTTGTATGGTTTGTCGCCATCGCGCCGGCTTGGCAGGTTTGGCAAAGCAGCCAAAGCCAGCTCAGCGCTTTGGCGCAGCAACACGCTGACATGCTGGCCTTGCAGGCACAAGCCAAACAATGGCAAAGCCGCAACGACCTGAGCACTGAAGCATCGGCTCAAATTTTGCAAAACCTGTGCGCAAATTTAGGCGGAAAAGTTAAATGCAGCCGCCAAGCCCAGCGCATGACGGTAGATGTCAAAGGTGTCAGCCCCCAAGCACTGGCGCAGGCTTGGACGCAAGCGCGTAGCCAAGCACAGGCGGTCTTACTCGAAACAAATTTACAACGCCAAGGTGAGGCATGGGACGGTCAATGGATTTGGACCCTGCCCGAGGGCAAGCCATGAAAACAAGTCGTTGGGCTGGCGTGGGTGTGGTGCTGGGCGCTTTGACTGCCTTGGTGTGGCAAGCGCCGGCAAGCTGGCTGGCTAGCGGTGTGCAAGCCTTGAGCCAAGAGCGGGTGCAACTGCGCCAGCCACAAGGCACGGTGTGGCACGGCAGCGCCCAATGGGTGTTGGCCAGCGGCGCGGGCAGCCAAGACGCTTTGGCCTTGCCGCAACGCCTGTCGTGGCGACTGCAGCCCCAAGCTGATGCCAGTCTGCGCTTAGAACTGTCATTGCCATGCTGTACACCGGAGCCTTTGCAGCTAAGCCTTCGCCCCACATGGACAGGCCTTACGCTGGCGTTTGGCAACGGCAGCAGCCAGTGGCCGTTGGCATGGTTAGGAGGCTTGGGCGCGCCATGGAACACCTTGGGATTGGAGGGGCAAGCCCGCTTAACGACACAGTCTTTGCAACTGCAGTGGCAGTCAGGGGCTTGGCAACTGCAAGGTCAGGCGCAGCTGCAACTGCAGTCAGTCGCTTCGCGTTTGTCGACCTTGCGCCCTTTGGGCAGCTATGCCTTGGACTTGCAAGGCGGGCAGAAGGCGCGTGTTCAACTCAGCACTTTGAGCGGCGAGCTGCGCTTGAGTGGGCAAGGCGAGTGGCGAGCCCAAGGTTTGCATTTTGAAGGACAGGGCCAAGCAAGCACTGGCAGCGAGGCGGCACTGGCCAATTTGCTCGGTGTGCTGGGCCAACGGCAAGGAAATACAACGGTATTGCGATGGGGATGACCATGTTGAAGTTCAAACGACACGCACTGAGCCTATTCGCGCTCAGCGCATTGCTGGCGACCACGCCCCATCTGCTGGCGCAAACCAACCGAGCCAGCGCACCCATCACGCTGAATTTTGTCAACGCCGATATCGAATCGGTGGCACGGGCTTTGGCCTCTCTCACCAAACGCAGCCTGGTGGTCGACCCGCGTGTGAAAGGCACCATCAACCTGTCCACCGACAAACCCGTGGCCCCCGATGTGGCGTGGAACCAGTTTTTGGCGGTGCTGCGCTTGCAAGGTTTTGCCATGATCGAAACGCAAGGGCTGTACAAAATCCTGCCCGAGGCCGAGGCCAAATTGCAAGGTGGATTGGTGGCGGTGGTGCCAGCGGGTACCGCACCCAATAACGCCCAAGTGATGACGCAAATCTTCAAGCTCACCCATGAAAATGCCAACAACTTGGTGACTGTGTTGCGCCCCTTGATCAGCCCCAACAACACCATCAATGTGACGCCCGGCTCCAACGCCTTGGTCATCACCGATTACGCCGACAACTTGCAACGCTTGGGCCGCATCATTGCTTCGCTGGATGTATCTAACGCCACCGACCTCGAGGTGATTCCCCTGCAACATGCGATTGCCAACGACATGGTCGCGCTGCTGACCCGCCTGACCGACAGCACCGCCGCAGCCGCTGGGGCGGCCGGCCAAGGGCAAAGCGACACCGCTTACAAAACCACCATCTTGGCCGAGACCCGCAGCAACGCCATCATCATTCGCTCGGCCAACCCCGCCAAGCAAGCGCAAATTCGCAGCTTGGTCGAAAAATTAGACCGCCCAGGCAGTGAACTGGCCAGCGGCAACATCCATGTGGTGTATTTGAAAAATGCGGATGCCACCAAACTGGCCAACACCTTGCGCGCAGCCGTGGCAGGCACGGGTGGAGGCGGGGGGACAGGGGCTACACCTGCAGCGGCACCCACAGCGACCTCGGGCAGCACTCCGGGCGGCGGCGCCACGCTGAACATGCCCACCACTGGGGGGCAAATCCAAGCCGATACCGCAACCAACTCGCTCATCATCACAGCGCCCGAACCGCAGTACCGCCAACTGCGGGCTGTGATTGATTCACTCGACCAACGCCGGGCCCAAGTTTTGGTGGAGAGCCTGATTGTGGAAGTCGACTCGGCCAAAGAATCCCAGTTTGGCATTCAGTGGCAAAACTTGGTGGGCGGCGCCAACAGCACGGTGGGCATTTTGGGGACCAATTTCGCCACCAGCAATTTGCTCAACTTGGCGATCAACGGTGCCGATGGCAAGGCGCTGCCCGGCCAAGGCCTGAATGTGGGCACAGCGCGCAACGTCAACGGCAAATACATCATGACCTCGCTGGCGAATTTTTTGCAAGCCAATGGGGGCAGCAATATCTTGTCGCGTCCCTCTTTGCTGACTTTGGACAACGAAGAGGCCAAGATCGTGGTGGGCCAAAACGTGCCTTTTGTCACCGGCCAGTACACCAACAACAACAGCAGCAACGGCGCGGTCAACCCGTTTCAGACAGTTGAGCGCAAAGACGTGGGTCTGACGCTCAAAGTCAAGCCGCAAATCAGCGACACCGGCATGGTCAAGCTGACCATCTTCCAAGAAGTCTCTAGCGTCGACACCTCGAAAAAGCTCACTGACGGCTTGATCACCAACAAGCGTTCCATCGAGTCCAATATCTTGGTCGAAGACGGCACCGTGGTCGTGCTGGGCGGTTTGCTCTCTGACAGCTACCAGGACAGTCGCCAACAAGTGCCGGGCTTGGGTGACATCCCGTTCTTTGGCGCTTTGTTTCGTAATGAGACCCGCAATCGCAGCAAAACCAATTTGATGGTGTTTTTGCGCCCCGTGGTGGTACGCGACGATGCCAGCGCCGAGGTGCTCTCCAATGGTCGCTACCAGTTCATGCAAGGCCTGCAAAAAGACGCCAGCAAAGAGTCCACCGGCGTGCTGCCCGTCCCCAGCGACGTGACCCTGCCGCCCCTGCCGGCCCTGACGGGAACGCCGCCCGCAGCACCTGCCACGCCGCCTGCACAGCCCTGAAGCGCCATGCGTCACCCCCTGCCCTACGCTTTCGCCCGCACCCACCAGCTGCTGCTGGAGGACGACGGGCGCGGCCTCACACTGTGGCACCACGAGCAGCCACACGCTGGGGCATGGAGCGAGGTATTGCGTGTGCATGCGGTAGACCACTTTCAGCAGCTTGATAGCCAAAGCTTGGCGCAGCGCATCAGCGCCAGCTATGCGGGCGCAGAGTCGAGTGCAGCCATGGTCATGAGCGAGGTGGAGGGCGAGGCCGATTTGGCTCGCATGATGCAAGAGTTGCCGGCCGTTGAAGATTTGTTGGAGGCCTCGGCCGACGCACCCATCATCCGCATGCTTAATGCTTTGCTGATGCAAGCTGCCCGCGACGGCGCCAGCGATATCCACATAGAACCCTATGAGCGCCACTCCAGTGTGCGCTTTCGCATCGACGGCACTTTGCGCGAAGTGGTGCAGCCCAACCGCGCCCTGCACGCCGCCCTGATTTCGCGTTTGAAGATCATGGCCGACTTGGACATCGCCGAGAAACGCTTGCCGCAAGATGGTCGCATCTCTTTGCGCTTGGGGCAACGCGCCATCGATGTACGCGTCTCCACTTTGCCCGGTGCGCATGGCGAGCGCGCCGTGCTGCGCTTGCTGGACAAGTCGCAAAGCCGTCTGACACTGGCCTCGGTTGGGATGCAAGGCCCAACCCTGCAACGCTTTGAGCAGCTCATTGTCCAGCCGCATGGCATTGTGCTGGTGACGGGCCCCACGGGGTCGGGCAAAACCACCACGCTTTACGCCGCTTTGCAGCAGCTTGACGCGGCGCACTTCAACATCATGACGGTGGAAGACCCCATCGAATACGAATTAAGCGGCATTGGCCAAACCCAGGTGAACCCCAAAATCGATTTGGACTTTGCCAAAGCGCTGCGGGCTATCCTGCGCCAAGACCCCGACATCATCATGATCGGTGAAATACGCGACAAAGAGACCGCGCAAATCGCCATCCAAGCTTCTCTTACCGGCCACTTGGTGCTGGCCACCTTGCACACCAACGATGCGGTAAGCGCCGTCACCCGTTTGACCGACATGGGCATCGAACCGTTTTTGCTCAGCTCGTCATTGCTGGGTGTATTGGCCCAGCGCTTGGTGCGCAAAACCTGTACCGCTTGCCAAGGGGCGGGCTGTGTGGCTTGTGGCCAGACCGGCTACCAAGGGCGCACCGGTATTTTTGAGTTGCTGACCACCGATGAAGCGCTGCGCGGCCTGATCCACGACCGCGCCAGCGAAGCAGTGATGTTGTCGGCGGCCCAAGGCCAAGGCATGATTTCCATGCGCGAAGATGGCGAGCGTTTGGTGGCGCAAGGCATCACCTCGGCACAAGAACTGTTACGGGTCACCCGCGATTAAGCAGCAATGCCCGCCTACACCTACGAAGCCCTCACCGAACTTGGCGCCACCGAGCGTGGCGTGGTCGAGGCCGACTCCGAGCGGGCCGCGCGTACCCAGCTGCGTAGCCAATCGCTCATCCCCTTGAAAGTGGAGGCGGTGGCGCAAGACAAGCCGCATGTGCGAGGTGATGTGGTTCTGTGGTCAGCACGTGTTTTCAGTCGCACCGATGTGGTGGTGTGGACCCGTCAACTCGCCAGCTTGGTGGGTGCAGGTTTGCCGCTGGAACGCGCTTTGAGCGCTTTGAGTGAAGAAGCTGCCACCCCCGCACAGCGCGACTTGGTGGCGCAAATTCGCGCCGAGGTCAACGCCGGTGCGCCACTGGCTCAAGCGCTGGCGCAGCATCCGCGTGAGTTTGACAAGCTTTACACCGCCGTGATTGAAGCTGGTGAGCAAAGTGGGCGTTTGAGCCAGGTGCTGTTGCAACTGGCCCAGGACCTCGAGAGCGCCCATGCCATGCGCAACAAACTGCTGGCCGCGTCGCTCTACCCTGCGATTGTCAGCGGCGTGGCCTTGCTGATCGTGCTGTTTTTGCTGGCCTATGTGGTGCCACAAGTCGCACAAGTCTTCACCAGCACGCAACGCAGCTTGCCCGCGCTGACGGTGGCCATGCTGTTCATCAGCGAGGTGGTGCAAGCCACGTGGTTAGCGGCCTTGGTGTTGCTGATCGCAGGCGCCGTTGCGCTCAAACTGCTGCTGCGTCAAAGCGCTTTTCGGCGAGCGTTTGACATGGCTTGGCTGCGATTGCCCTTGCTGGGTCGCCTGAGTCTGGGCTACAACGCCGCACAGTTTGCCAGCACCTTGGCGCTGTTGGTGGGTGCGGGTGTGCCGATTTTGAAGGCCTTGCAAACCGCTGCGCAGACGCTCTCGAACATGGCGCTGCGTGAGCACGCGATGCAAGCGATTGAACTGGTGCGCGAGGGTGCACCACTGGCCAGCGCCTTGTCGCAAAACAAACGCCTGCCTGGGGTCTTGTCCATGTTTGCCCGCTTGGGCGAACAAACCGGACAGCTGCCGCAAATGCTGTCTCATGCCGCTGAGCACTTGGGTGAGGAGGTACAGCGTCGCGCCATGCAACTGGCCACATTGCTTGAACCCCTGCTGATTGCCAGCATGGGCTTGGTGGTGATGTTGATTGTGCTGGCGGTTATGCTGCCCATCATCGAACTGAACCAATTCGCACCCTGAAAGACCTTATGGCAAGCACTTTGGACGGCAAACTGGTGGTGGCGATCTCATCGCGCGCCCTGTTCGACTTCGAAGAAGAAAACTTGGTGTTCGAGCAAAGCAACGACCGCGCCTACATGGACTTGCAGCTGCAGCGCTTGGAGACACCTGCCAAGCCGGGTGTGGCGTTTTCCTTGGTGAAAAAACTCCTGAGCTTTAACCAAGCGGATGCCTCGCGGGTAGAGGTGGTGATTTTGTCGCGCAACGATCCGGTCAGCGGTATGCGGGTGTTTCGCTCAGCCCAGCACTATGGTTTGGACATTCAGCGCGGCAGCTTCACCCGTGGTCAGCCACCGTGGCGTTATTTGAAGCCGCTCAATGCCAATTTGTTTTTGTCCACCCACTTGAGCGATGTACGCGCAGCTTTAGATGCGGGTGTGCCCGCCGCGCAGGTCTACCCGCATTCAGCACACGCCTCAGAGGCCCACCCTCATGAGGTGCGCATCGCCTTTGACGGTGATGCGGTGCTGTTCAGCGACGAGGCTGAGCGGGTATTCCAGTCGCATGGCTTGAACGCTTTTCAGCAGCACGAGAAAGACAAGGCTTGGCAACCCCTGTCGGCGGGGCCTTTCAAACCCTTGCTGGCAGCTTTGCACCGCTTACAAACCGAGGGCACACCGCACATGGGCATTCGCACCGCACTGGTGACCGCGCGCAGTGCACCCGCGCATGAACGCGCCATTCGCACCTTGATGCAATGGAATATCCAGGTGGATGAAGCCATGTTTTTGGGTGGCTTGGCCAAGGGTGAATTCTTGCGTGAGTTCGAACCCGATTTTTTCTTTGACGACCAAACCGGCCACATTGAATCAGCAGCGCGACACGTGCCCGCTGGACATGTGGCCAGCGGAGTGCAAAATACTCCCCCTGCCAATGAAAAAGACTAAATGAGCCTGTTCAGCCCTGCGAGCTTGTTATTGAGCAAAATTCGCACCCATTTACGCCATGTTTGGCAGTTGTCGCTGCCCTATTTCCGCTCGGAAGAACGCTGGAAAGCCAGGTTTTTGCTGCTGGCCTGTATCGGCCTGAATTTAGGCATGGTCTATGTGCTGGTCTTGCTCAACGACTGGAACCGCGTTTTTTACGATGCTTTGCAAAACCGCGATGAAGCGGTGTTTTGGGAACAGCTGCAAGTGTTTGGCATGTTGGCCACCGCTTTCATCGTGGTGGCGGTCTACCGCTTTTACCTGACCCAGTTGCTTGAAATTCGCTGGCGCGCTTGGATGACGCGCGACTTTATCTTGCGCTGGAGCACACAAAACATTTTTTACCAACTTGAGTTGAGCCAGTTTTCAACGCTGGGTGAAAACAGCTCGCGCGCCGACAACCCCGATCAGCGCATCCAAGAAGACATTCAACTCTTCACCTCAGACACGGTGGGCCTGAGCTTGGGTTTGCTCGATGCCTTGGTCACCTTGGGCAGCTTTGTCGGTATTTTGTGGGTGCTTTCAGGCAGCTTTGATTTTCATTACCAAGAGTATGTCTTCACCATCCCGGGCTTTATGGTGTGGATGGCCTTGATTTATGCCATCTGCGGGAGCTTGGTCGGCCACTTTTTAGGCCGCTCCATGTCACAGCTGAACTATGCCCAGCAGCGTTTGGAAGCGAATTTTCGCCACCATTTGATGCGTGTGCGCGAGTACAGCGAAGCCATTGCTTTGGACAAGGGCGCAGACTTTGAGCGCGCCTCTTTGCAAAAGCGTTTTACCAGCGTGTTGGAGAATTTTTTACAGTTGTTGAAGGTGCAAAAGCGCTTCACCTGGTTCAGCTCTGCTTATGGGCAAGCGGCCGTGGTCTTTCCCATGCTGGTGGCGGCTCCGCGCTTCTTCAGCGGCGCCATACAACTGGGCCAATTGATGCAAATTTCATCCGCCTTTGGTCAGGTACAAGAGTCGCTCAGTTGGCTGGTGAGCAACTACCCGCGTTTGGCCTCATGGACGGCCACCACGCAACGTTTGCATGGGTTTTTAGAGCAAATGGAGACCCTCAGAGCCATCTCTTTTGCTGTGGTGCAAGCCCCTACCGATGGGCGCGAAGCGCCTACCACCTTGAAAACAGCGGCGCTCACCATCAACTTGCCCGACCGCACGGTGTTGCTTGACGATGTGGTGCTGGAGGTGCGCGCTGGCGACTCGGTGCTGATTCGCGGCCCGTCTGGCAGCGGTAAATCCACCTTGCTGCGGGTGCTGGCCGGTATTTGGCCCTATGTGCGTGGTTGGGATGCGCAGCGCCAGCCCTTGTCGCTGTACGAAGCGGTGGCCTTGCCAGCGGACTGCATGTTTGTGCCGCAGCGTCCTTATTTCCCTGAAGGCCGTCTACGTGATGCGCTGTGCTACCCCGGCGACGTGGATTCCTATACGGATGTCGATTTGCAACAGGCCTTGATGATGGCGGTGTTGCCGCAGTTCATCACCCAACTCGACAAGGTCGGCCAATGGAGCCAGCAACTCTCGGGGGGCGAAGCCCAACGTTTGGCGATGGCAAGGGTGTTTTTAAAGCAGCCGCATTGGGTGTTTGCCGATGAAGCCACCAGCGCACTGGACGAAGCCACCGAAAAAGTAATTTACGAGCGCTTGTTGGCCATGATCAAAGCCAAGGGCGGGGCTTTGGTGTCTGTGGCTCACCGCCCAAGTGTGGCGGCCTATCACCAGCGCTTATGGCAGTTGGTGAATGCCTCCGAGGGCAGCACCAAGAGTTATGTGATGCAAGTCAGCCACTAGGGATATGCGACTCTCCTCATAGGAAACTAAAGAAAGTTTGATGCACGCCGATCTTGTGTAGGCAGAGGGTACAGTTTTAGACCGTCCTCGCCTCCAGTCCCGGTTTGAGGGGCGCGCTATTACCAGCGCCGAGGGCGGTCATCTTTTTTTATAGCTGTTATTAATAGTTTCTGCGGTAAACCTTGTGCAAGCCCTTGGGCGACAACACCAGCTGCCACATTTGGTGGTGGCGTGTTCTGAAGCTTGCCGCGCTGCTGAGCAAATGAAAACGCCACATACGGTAGAAGCGCTCATCGTGCGAGAGTCGCAACTGTGGCCACGCCATCTCGAACCGTTGGTGCCAATGCAGCAAGGTACGGTCATGATCGGCGCCGATGTTATGCACATCTTCCACCACAAAATGCGCTTCGCTGGCTTGTGTGACCTCATCTAGACGAGGCAAATAGCCTTGTGGGTAAATGTATTTGTCGTTCCAAGCATCGAGCAAACGCTGGCGGTTACTTTTGCCTTGGGTTTGCAGCAGCATCCAACCGTCGTCTTTCAAGCAGCGCTTGGCGGTTTCAAAAAAACCAGCCACATGGGCTTGGCCCAATTGCTCAAACGTTCCTATGCTGACGATGCGGTCGAACTTGGATTTACCGTCGGTATTGAATTGTGCATAGTCACTGAGCTCGAACTGCACTGGCAGATGACGAGCAAGCGTTTTTCCCAGCTCGATTTGGTGCGGGACATTGGACAAACCCAGCACAGTCACGCCGTAATGCTCGGCGGCATAGCGCATGAAGCTGCCCCAGCCACAACCCATGTCGAGCACCCGCATGCCTGGGCGCAGTTGCAGCTTGCGGCAAACCATCTCTAGCTTGGCAATTTGCGCTTCTTCTAAAGTTTGTGCGCCCTCGACCCAGTATGCGCAACTGTGGGCCATATAAGGGTCGAGCATGGCTTGAAAGACTTGGTTACCCACCGCATAGTGCATTCTTCCCACAATGCGTGATTGGCCCACACCGTCACGCGGACGCAGCCTCCCTTTGAAACCCTCCCACCATGCGCGCGGGGTAGCCAATTTTTCTTGCAAGCCTGCGCACATGGCACGCTCGATCATGAGGTCGATGGCCTGACATTCCCACCAACCGTCCATATAGCTTTCGCCCAAAGCAAAACCCCCCAAGCTGAGCAGCCGTTGCAAGGTTTGGGGATGCTTGATTTGAATATCCCAAGGTCGGCTGCCATTCAAATGAATATCTGCCGAAGCCAGTAATTGCGCCAACCAATCTTGAGATTTAGGGTTGCTGTTGTGAGTTGCAGGCAGATAAACAGAAGATTTGCCAACTGGCAAACTCGGCAAGACTGTGGACATGAAAATACCTCTTTGGGATGAACAACCCCAATATTATGGTACTTTTTTACTTAAAAATAATATGATTTACAGTTATTTGAGTACTAAATATCGATTTATAGCTTGTTGGTCAGGCGCATTTCAGCCGCCCTCGCATGGGCTTGCAAGCCCTCGCCGTGCGCCAGCACCGAGGCAATTTGGCCCAGCACCTGTGCGCCTTGCTCGCTCACCTCGATGAGGCTGGAGCGTTTTTGGAAGTCGTAAACGCCCAGCGGCGAGCTAAAGCGTGCGGTGCCCGAGGTAGGTAACACATGGTTGGGGCCAGCGCAGTAGTCGCCCAAGCTCTCGCTGGTGAAAGCGCCCAAAAAGATGGCACCCGCGTGTTTGAGCAGCGGCTCCCACTGGTGGGGCGATTGGCTGCTGACCTCTAAATGTTCAGGGGCAATGCGGTTGCTGATGTCACACGCCTCTTGCATGCTGCGTGTGTGTATCAAAGCACCGCGGCCATTCAGGGACGCGGCGATGATGTCTTTGCGTGGCATCTCGGGCAGCAGTTTGTCGATGGACGCTTGCACAGCATCGATGTAAGCGGCATCGGGACACAGCAAAATGCTTTGCGCCAATTCGTCATGCTCGGCTTGGCTGAACAAATCCATCGCCACCCAGTCCGCAGGTGTGCTGCCATCGGCCAAGACCAAAATCTCAGAAGGCCCCGCGATCATGTCGATGCCCACCGTGCCAAACACGCGGCGCTTGGCCGCCGCCACATAGGCGTTGCCAGGACCGGTGATTTTGTCCACCCGCGGCACCGTGGCCGTGCCGTAAGCGAGTGCGGCCACCGCTTGAGCGCCACCGATGGTGAATGCACGGGTGACGCCCGCCACGTAAGCAGCGGCCAGCACCAAGGGATTTTTTTCGCCCCGTGCGGCACCCGCAGCGCTGCGGTCTTTGGCAGGGGTGGGCACCACCATGATGATTTCACCTACCCCTGCCACATGCGCAGGAATGGCGTTCATCAACACACTGGAGGGATAAGCTGCTTTGCCACCAGGCACATAAATGCCCACGCGGTCTAAGGGCGTGACTTTTTGGCCGAGCAAGGTGCCATCGGCGTCGCGGTATTGCCAGCTCTCGCCAGAGGCTTTTTTCTGCGCCTCGTGGTAAGAGCGCACACGTGCGGCAGCGTCTTGCAAAGCTTGTTGCTGCACTTGGGGCAAGCCCTCGAAGGCGGCTTTCAATTCAGCTTGGGTCAACTCCAGCGCCGCCATGCTGTCGGCTTGCAAGCCATCAAAACGTGCGGTGTACTCCAACACCGCTGCATCGCCCCGTGCTTTCACATCGGCCAAGATATCGGCCACGCGCTGCTCGATGGCGGCATCGGTGTCGGCAGACCAATGCAAGCGCTGTTGAAACTGGGTTTCAAAGTCGGCTTGGGCGGTGGACAGGCGAAGCGGTTTGGCTTGCATGGGTTTTAAAAGCTTAGGTTCAGGCTTTGGCGCGGGCGCTGATGGCCGCGTCAAACGTGTCGATCAACTGACGAATAGCTGTGGTTTTGAGCTTCATGGCCGCTTGGTTGACCACCAAGCGTGAACTGATGTCCATGATGCGCTCCACTTCCACCAAGTGGTTGGCTTTCAAGGTGCTGCCGGTGGACACCAAATCGACGATGGCATCCGCCATGCCGGTGAGCGGGGCCAGTTCCATGCTGCCGTAGAGCTTGACCAAATCCACATGCACGCCTTTGCTGGCAAAGAAGTCCCGCGCAATCGCCACGTATTTGGTGGCCACGCGCAGCCTAGCGCCTTGCTTGACGGCAGCCGCGTAATCAAAGCCCACGGGTACCGCAACACTCATGCGGCAGCGGGCAATTTGCAAATCCAGCGGTTGGTACAAACCTGCGCTGCCGTGTTCAATGAGCGTGTCCAAACCGGCCACGCCCATGTCGGCGCCACCGTACTCCACATAGGTGGGCACATCGGAGGCGCGAACCAGCACCACACGCAAGCTGTCTTGGTTGGTGGGCAATATCAGCTTGCGCGACTTTTCGGGGTCTTCCAACACCTCGATGCCTGCGGCTCTCAACAGCGGCAAGGTTTCGTCAAAGATGCGTCCTTTGGACAAGGCCAGGGTAATGCTCATCGGCTTCTTTCGATGTCGGCGCCCAAGGCGCGCAGTTTGTCTTCCATGCGGTCATAGCCGCGGTCCAAATGATAGATGCGATCCACCGTGGTTTGCCCTGAGGCCACCAAACCGGCAATCACCAAACTGGCCGAGGCGCGTAAGTCAGTGGCCATGACGGTGGCACCCGACAGTTTGGCCACACCCTGCACCATCGCCACCTTGCCGTCAATTTGAATATGTGCGCCCAAGCGCAGCAACTCGTTGACATGCATGAAGCGGTTTTCAAAAATGGTTTCTGTTACCTTGGCGCTGCCTTGCGATACCGCATTGAGCACCATGAACTGGGCTTGCATATCGGTCGGAAAACCAGGGTACTCGGTGGTGCGAAAACTTTGCGCTTTCAGATGCGCAAAAGCGGAGCCAGGCGAGCGCACACGCAAGCCGCCCTGCACCGCCTCAATGCTGACACCTGCATCGCGCAACTTGTCGATGACGGCTTCCAAATGGTCGCCCCGGGCGTTAAGCAACACCACATCGCCACCGGTGGCCGCCACCGCACATAAATAGGTGCCTGCTTCAATGCGGTCAGCCACCACGCTGTGATGGGCGCCGTGCAACTGGTCTACGCCTTGGATGTGAATACGGCTGGTGCCGTGGCCTTCGATCTTGGCACCCATGGCAATCAACAGTTCGGCCAAATCCGGAATCTCAGGCTCTTGCGCGGCGTTTTCCAACACGGTTTCGCCCTCGGCCAAAGCTGCTGCCATGAGGAAGTTTTCGGTGCCGGTGACGGTGACCATGTCGGTGGCAATGCGAGCGCCTTTCAAGCGACTGCGACCGTCTTTTAACCGCGCCACCATATAGCCTTGCTCAACATCGATCACCGCACCCATGGCTTGCATGCCCTTGATGTGTTGGTCGACGGGACGTGTGCCAATCGCACAACCGCCTGGCAGCGACACCTTGGCGTGACCAAACCGCGCCAGCAAGGGCCCCAAGGCAAGCACAGAGGCTCGCATGGTTTTGACCAACTCGTAGGGCGCTTCGGGGGTGTGTAAGGCACCAGCGTTGAGCACCATCTCACCCGCCTCGTTGCGCTCAGCACTCACGCCCATGTGGCGAATCAGCTTGACCATGGTGGAGACATCTTGCAGACGTGGCACATTGGCAAGCGTCAGCGTATCCGCTGTTAACAGTGCCGCGCACAGCTCTGGCAAGGCGGCGTTTTTCGCCCCTGCAATCGCCACCTCACCTTGCAAGGCTCGGCCACCGCGAATCAGCAATTTGTCCATAGCGACTCAGGCCTTCAGGCCTGTGCCTTCCACTCGTCAGGGGTGAAGGTTTTCATCGACAAAGCGTGCACTTCGTCGTTGGCCATTTTGTCGCCCAAGGTGGCATACACCTTTTGGTGGCGCTGTATGGGGCGCAAGCCCTCAAAAGCACTGGTGACCACGGTGGCATACCAATGGCGTCCGTCGCCCTCTACATGCACATGCTCACAGGGCAAGCCTGCGCCAATCATGGTTTGGATTTGGTCTGCTGTCATACATCACCCCCGAATTTTGTAGCCTGTGCGCAGCAGGTGCAACGCCAAGGCAGCCACCAACACAAATGCGCCACCAACCAAGGACAGACTTAGCCAAGGCGAGACATCACTCACACCAAAAAAGCCGTAGCGAAAACCGTCGATCATGTAAAAAAATGGGTTCAGGTGGCTGACCTGCTGCCAAAACGGCGGCAGAGAATGGATGGAATAAAAAACGCCACTTAAAAACGTCATGGGCGTGATGAGGAAGTTTTGAAAGGAGGACATTTGGTCGAACTTGTCGGCCCACAAGCCTGCAATCAGCCCCAAGGTACCGAGCATGGCTGCACCTAACAGCGCAAACACCAAAATCCATACAGGCCACACCACGGTCAAGGGGGCAAACCATACCGTTACCAGCAACACGCCCAAGCCCACCGCCATGCCACGCACCACCGCCGCCAACACATAGGCAGCAAACCAGCTGACAGGCCCCAAGGGTGTGAGCAAAATAAACACCAAGTTGCCCATCATCTTGCTTTGCACCATGGACGATGAGCTGTTGGCAAAAGCGTTTTGCAACAGGCTCATCATCACCAAACCAGGTACCAAGAAAGCGGTGTAGCTGACACTGTCATAAACGGTGATGCGACCTTCGAGCAAATGGCCAAAAATCAGCATGTACAACAGCGCGGTGAGCACCGGCGCGGCAATGGTTTGAGCGCTGACTTTCCAAAAACGCAGCACTTCTTTGTAAAACAGCGCTTGCCAGCCAATCATGTCGCAGCCCCCATGACATCCAAGAAAACGTCTTCCAAATCAGCCTTGCGAATTTCCACGTCTTGCGCCACCAAGCCCGCTTGGCGCACAGCAGAAAGGTAGTGCTCGATTTGGGCGGCATCGTGCGCGGGAAACTGCACAATGCGCCCCGTCACGCGGGCTTGTGAAGCCAACTCAGGGGGGAGTTGTTCGTCGATTTTGAAACGCAGCACATTGCTGGAGGCGTTTTTAAGCAAGGTGCTGGTGCTGTCCAAAGCCACCACTTTGCCGTTTTTCAGCATGGCGATGCGGCCGCATAAAGCCTCAGCTTCTTCCAAATAATGGGTGGTGAGCAGCACCGTGTGGCCTTCACGGTTCAGGCGCGCAATGAACTGCCAAAGGGTTTGGCGCAACTCCACATCCACGCCGGCAGTGGGTTCATCAAGCACGATCACGGGAGGTTTGTGTACCAAGGCCTGCGCCACCAATACTCGCCGCTTCATGCCGCCTGAGAGTTGACGCATATTGTGGTGGGCCTTGTCTGCCAACCCCAAGCAATCAAGTAACTCATCAAGCCAAGCATCGTTGCCGGTGATGCCAAAGTAGCCCGATTGAAACCGCAGCGCTTCACGCACAGTGAAGAAGGGATCGAACACCAGTTCTTGAGGCACCACACCCAAGATTTTGCGCACCTGTGCGGATTGGGTTTTCACATCAAGGTCATGAACGCGGATGCTGCCGCTGGTGGCTTGCAACAAACCCGCCAAGATGCTGATGAGTGTGGTTTTACCCGCGCCGTTAGGGCCGAGCAAGCCGAAAAATTCGCCTTGCTCAATATCAAAGCTCACGCCATCTAAGGCCTTGAAAGCACCGCGAGCGCCAGTGAAGGTTTTGTTGACGGACTGAAAAGAAATGGCTGTCATAAGTGAAGCCATTGATTCTAAGGCTTCGAGGGCCAAGGCCCCTTAAGCTTGGAGTTCAAGCAAATCTTGTACGCCGTAGACGCGAGCCAAGGCCAGCGCCTTGGTTGGCAAGCCCGAGACTGTCAAGGCATGCTGATGGTGTGCGGCCTCACGCAGGCCTGTCAGCAACACGGCTAAAGCAGAAGAATCAAAATGCTGCAAAGCAGAGGCGTCGACACGCAGCGAGGGCTGGGTTCGTGCCAAGGTGCCCAACTGCTGCGCCACCGCCGCCGCTTGGGCGTGGGTCAGTTGCGCAGGTAGTTGGTAAACCATGCCGTCTTTCACTTGCGGCTGTTCGATTTGTTGCGATCGGCCAAAGTAGCAATCAGGCCGTCCACGCCTTTGGCGTTGATTTCCTGTGCAAACTGGGTGCGGTAGTTATCGACCAACCACACACCCAATATATTAAAGTTATAGATCTTCCAACCGCCTGGTGCATCGGCACTTTTTTCCAGGCGATAGTCCAAAGGAATTGCCTCGTTGCCACCGCGAATTTCAGAGCGGACCACCACCTCGTTGTCTTCAGCACTGCCCTTGAA
>CAMDKR010000019.1 GCA_945901225.1 Bordetella parapertussis
GAGTCTCAGTTAGAAGAAATCCAAGCCAATCTGGATGAAGTCAAGCAACACGAACGCGAAGCCAAAACTTTGCTGAACAAACACATCGCCAAAAGCAAACGCACACCCCAAGTTGTTATCACCGAATGAACACCGCCACCTATGTCTGACGCCTTGAACAGTCTTTTTGTCAATAACCGTGAATGGGCAGACCGCATGTCCAAAGAGCGGCCCGGTTTTTTTCAAAAGCTGGCCCAACAGCAGTCGCCCAAATACCTGTGGATTGGCTGCTCTGACAGCCGAGTCCCCGCCAATGAAATTGTGGGCTTGGACCCTGGCGAGGTGTTCGTGCATCGCAATGTGGCCAATGTGGTGGTTCCCTCCGACTTGAATGCCTTATCGGTCATTCAATTTGCTGTCGAGCATTTGCGGGTCGAGCACATAATTGTGGTGGGGCATTACGGCTGTGGTGGTGTGATCGCCGCCGCCCGAGGTACTCGCATTGGCTTGGTCGATAACTGGTTGCGCCATGTGCAAGATGTGCGTTTGCGCCATCGTCAGCGACTGAACCATCTGCCGCAAGCAGAGTTGGAAGATGTGCTGTGTGAAATGAATGTCTTAGAGCAGGTGGGTAATGTGGCGCTGTCAAATGTGATGCAAGACGCATGGGCCAGAGGCCAAAAAATTCAGGTGCACGGTTTGATTTACGGCTTGAGCGATGGCTTGCTCAAAGACTTGCATGTCAGCATGAGCCACTCTGCAGAAGTGGTCGATGTGTTTCGCAAGGCCTTTAAGCGCTACCCAAGACAAATCGCCGGATAAGACATACCCATGAACGCTCAGCGACTCGACTCCGCCTTGGCCTATGACATTGCGCAGGCCATGATGGACGGCTTTAACCGCCACTACAGCTTGTTCCGCAGCGAGTCTGCACAGGCCAAACACCGTTACGAAACCCAAGACTGGCACGGACAGCAACGTGCGCAGCGAGAACGCATTGAGTTTTATGACTTGCGGGTGAAAGAGTGTTCGAGTCGCTTAGAAACCGAATTCAAGGCAGGTGAGCAGGCCAGCGAGGTGTGGCAGCAGGTGAAACTGCATTACATCGGCTTGCTGGTGGACCATTTCCAGCCTGAGTTGGCAGAAACCTTTTTCAACTCGGTGACCACCAAAATTTTGGACCGCAGTTATTTTCAGAACGACTTTATTTTTGTGCGTCCAGCTGTCAGCACCGAGTACATCGAAAACTCCGAGCCCGACGCTAAGCCTACTTACAAAGCGTGGTACCCCAGCGAAAACAATTTGCATGAAGTGATTGTGCACATGGTGCGTCACTTTGACTTGCAATGCCCGTTTGAAAACCTCGAACGGGACGCTGACGATATTTTGCGCAATGTGAAGCAGCGCTTGGGTCAAGCCAAGCTGCGAGCTAACTTTCAGGTGCAGGTGTTGTCAAGTTTGTTTTACCGCAACAAAGGCGCGTATGTGGTGGGCAAGGTCATCAATGGTTTTCAAGAAATTCCGTTTGCCCTGCCGATTTTGCATAACGGCAAAGGCCAGTTGGTGATTGATGCCGCTTTGTTTGGCGAAGACGATTTGTTGATATTGTTCAGCTTTGCGCGGGCTTACTTCATGGTCGACATGGATGTGCCCTCGGCTTATGTGCAGTTTTTGCGCAGCATGATGCCGCGCAAACCACGTGCAGAAATTTACAACGCACTGGGCTTGGCCAAACAGGGCAAGACCTTGTTCTACCGTGATTTGCTCTACCACCAACGCCACAGCACCGACAAATTTCGCATTGCACCCGGTATCAAGGGCATGGTCATGCTGGTGTTCGATCAGCCCTCGTTTCCCTTTGTTTTCAAGGTCATCAAAGATTTTTACCCTCCGCAAAAAGACACCACCCGTGAACAAATTCAGGGCAAATATTTGTTGGTGAAGCAGCACGACCGTGTGGGTCGCATGGCCGACACCTTGGAGTACAGCAATGTGGCGTTTCCACGTGAGCGCTTTGAAGACGAGTTGATTGCCGAGATTCAAAAATTTGCGCCCAGTCAAATTGAAATCAACCGCCGTGCTGATTCTGGCCAAGAAGAGGTGGTGATCAAACACGCCTACATTGAGCGGCGCATGATTCCTTTGAACATCTATTTGCAAGAGGCTTTTGACACCGGCTTGGACGATGTGCGAGCCAAAGGTCAGATGGAGCGTGCAGTGGTGGAGTACGGCAACGCCATCAAAGACTTGGTGGCAGCCAATATTTTCCCCGGCGATATGTTGTGGAAAAACTTTGGCGTGACCCGCCACGGCAAAGTGGTGTTTTACGACTATGATGAAATCGAATACATCACCGATTGCAATTTCCGCCGTGTGCCTGCACCGCGCAACGAAGAAGACGAAATGTCGGGCGAGGTCTGGTACCACGTGGGGCCACGTGATGTGTTTCCGGAAACCTTTGGCCCGTTTTTGTTGGGCAACCCGAGCGTTCGTGAAGTGTTCATGAAGCACCATGCCGATTTACTCGACGCCAGTTTTTGGCAAGGCCATAAGGAAAAAATCAGCGATGGTCATGTCCACGATGTCTTCCCTTACGAGGCCGACAAACGTTTTCAAATCCAACGCGCTGCTTTAGGCGCATCTCTTTAGTTTTTTTCAGGAGTATTTCATGTCAGATCCCATCGTCATCGTCAGCGCCGCCCGTACCCCCATGGGCAGTTTCCAAGGCGATTTTTCTGCGCTTTCTGCCCATGACTTGGGCGGTGTTGCGATTGCCGCCGCCGTTCAACGTGCAGGTATTTCACCCGACGCGATTACCGAGGTGTTGTTTGGCAATTGTTTGATGGCCGGTCAAGGCCAAGCGCCTGCTCGTCAAGCCGCTTTCAAAGGCGGTTTGCCCAAAAGCGCCGGTGCAGTCACCTTGTCCAAGATGTGCGGCTCTGGTATGCGTGCAGCCATGTTTGCCACTGACATATTGGCCGCGGGCAGCCAAGAGGTGTTGATTGCAGGCGGCATGGAAAGCATGACCAATGCGCCATACCTCATGCTCAAAGGCCGTGGCGGTTACCGCATGGGCCACGACAAAATTTACGACCATATGATGCTCGACGGCTTGGAAGACGCTTACGAAGCCGGTCGCTCCATGGGTACCTTTGGCGAAGACTGTGCCGCTAAATACAACTTCAGCCGCGATGCCCAAGACCACTTTGCCATGACCAGTGTGCAGCGTGCCAAAGACGCCACTGCATCGGGCGCTTTCACCACTGAAATCACTCCCGTCACCGTCAAAGACCGCACCGGTGAGCGTGTGGTCAGCATCGACGAAGGCCCGGGCAAGGTCAAACTCGACAAAGTCAAAACCTTGAAACCCGCGTTCAAAAAAGACGGCACCATCACCGCTGCGTCCAGCTCCTCCATCAACGACGGTGCTGCCGCTTTGGTGATGATGCGTGAGAGCACCGCCAAAAAGCTCGGATGCACACCTTTGGCCCGTGTGGTCAGTCACGCCACATTTGCACAAGCGCCCGAGTGGTTCACCACCGCTCCCGTGGGTGCCACCCAGCAAGCTTTGGCCCGTGCCGGTTGGCAGGTGAGCGATGTGGACCTGTGGGAAGTCAACGAAGCCTTTGCCGTGGTGCCCATGGCGCTGATGCACGAGCTGAAAGTGCCGCACGACATCGTCAACATCAACGGTGGCGCTTGTGCCTTGGGTCACCCCATTGGCGCGTCGGGTGCTCGCATCATCGTCACCTTGCTGCATGCGTTGAAAGCCAAGGGCTTGAAAAAAGGCTTGGCCACCTTGTGCATTGGCGGCGGCGAGGGCACGGCCATGGCTTTGGAGTTGATTTAACTCAACAGCAATGAGCGACCGTCGTACAAAGTCGCTTGCATGGGCACCACATAGCGGTGCGATTGGGTCAGCACCTGCATCAAGCCCGGTGTGCGGTTGAAGCGGATGGCGTTTTCACAGCCCTGAAACGCCACTTGCAAATGACATAAGCAATCCACTTCTTGTTGGCTGGACAAATGGCCGATAAAGAAGTTTTCGGTTTGCGCCAACAAGTCGGGGTTGATGGTGGTGGGCGACTGGGTTGCATAGGCAATGCCGATGTGAAACTTCGCCCCTTCTTTCGCAAACCGCGCATACACATGCGTCATGGCGGTGTCTTGCAAGGGGAAGATGGTGTGCGCCTCTTCAAAATAAATTTGCACATAACGCCCCTCCAAAGCATTCAGTTTGAACTTGTGTTCTTGCTCTGCAAATATTGCCAGACACAGTTTCTGGGCGAAGTAACGTACCACACGGTCGGGGGCATTGCTCAGGTCGATGATCACTGTGCGTCCCTCATCCAAGGAAGACAGTATGTGCTGCGTGAAGTCTTCAGCAATGGGGCTGTGGTAGGGCAGGCAAGTGCGCAACTGGTAAGGCCCTTGGCCACCCTCTGCGCACAAAAACCGCATCAAGATGTCTTCTTCGCTGTCAAACAAGGGTCGGCTGTTGTGTATCAGATTGGGGTCATTGGCATAGGTCAAACGAAACCTCGCCATGGTGTTGAGTTCACTCAACAGGCTAGCCATATTGTTGGGCTGCGCGGGAGCGGGGTGGTTGTGAATCGCTTGGTAAGCCGCTTGACGCAAGCCCACAGCAAAGCCTGGGTTGAAGGGCGAGACATAAGCCAAGGAAACCAGCCATTGTCGTATGCGGTCGCTGTCAAACGCAAAACCTGCCGCATCGAGCACGGCCCACAACCACATCACTTTGCGCAAGTGCTTGTGGCGCGTGGCCTCGCTGTCTTGCGCAGCGGGCGTCAGACTGGGTATGCGGCAAGTCAACATGCTGCGTACCAAGTCAGACTCGGCCACCGCTTGGGGCAGCAATTCTTTGATGACCTCCAAGGTGTACTCGGGAGCTTGAAAGAAGTTAAACCGCAGCAGTTTGCCGTCGGTGTTGCCTTGTCGCTCAGTCAAAAAATACGCGATGCAGCGCCCTGGGTTATGCGAAGCCAAGGTGATTTCACCTTCAGGTGGGTTGGTGTTGGAGTATTCACCGCTCACGTCAAACAGCAATTGGCCCACGTTGTGGGTCTCGCGGGTGTAGTCCAACATGCCCTGAGCAATGAGCTTGACCACATTGGATTTACCCAAGCGGGTTTTTCCCAGCATGGCGGTACGCTTGGTTACCATGTCTTGCATGGCTATGCGGGTGGGTATGGCGTGTTTGAACCAATCGCTTTGCTCGTTGTAGCGCAGCCGACCGAAATCCAACAAGCCTTGGTGAATCAGCGTGCCGTTGACCAAGCCCTGCAACACCTTGGGCGAGGGCGCATACAAGCGAAACGCGGTGGCGGGTTTGTTCAAACTGATTTGGCTGGTGAAGCCCCAAGGCGCATCGGGGTTGGGTGCTTGGTTAAAACTGCCCAGCACCGCGCAGCGCAACCAGTTGTCGTTGTTGTGGGTGGTTTCCCAGTCTTCTACCCGCAGCACCACTAACTGGTTGAGCATCATGGTGACAGTTTGGCTGGTGTCAGCGGGTTGGTTACTGGCCTCGGTGGCCAGCATCACCAAGAACTCGTTTTGCGACAAGGGGTGGGTGGACAGCGCTGCGTCATGTACACGGCACCACACGTGGCGAAACGCCAGCTTGGCGCAGGTGCCCAAGTGCGGCAGACGGTCGAGGTCGTCAGCGGTAAAGCGCAGCCCATCTTGCAAAGGCGCAGCCCGCAGATGAAGCAATGGGGTGACGGCTTGGATCATGGTGCTGTGTTACTAACCGCGGGTAGGCGGGGAGCGCTTGGCATCATCTTCTCTTCACAGAACTCTTTATGACGACGTCACATTTTTTTACTGGAGCAGGAGGAGGTGGTGGTGACGGGGCACGGCAAGTGGCTTGAACTGTAAAGTGAGAGGTGCCTTTTCTTCTTCCGAGCAAACTGTTATCTTGTCCGCCGTGGTACTGTGCTCGCGAAGGCTTGGTGGGGTATGTAAGGTCACCCTTGAAACCAGACGCCGCCCAAGGAAAATGCATCCACCCAGATGGGGTAATGTTGACTGAGCATGTTTCGGTCGTTTGAATAAATTCTAGAGTCATGTTTAACCCCATTCCACCGCAATTTCTAAAGTCATAACCAATCAAGGCAGGTATGGAGTCGTCTCTTTGATATTTAGGCTTGCAATTTTTGGAAGCCGCTGCAGGGTAAATTCCATCCACTGCAGGGTATATTTCAATGGTTACTACAGCATAAAAAGGAGATATATCAGGTGGAGACCTGCCGTAGGTATAACGAACTTTATTTTCTTTGTCCGTGGCCTCAATTTTCAGAAGCGCATGCCCCCACATATTTCTGACATTTTCCGCATGAGGCATCATGGCAAATGCTTCACTTTGGTTAGGGGTACAGGAGTTACTCAAAAAGCCCCAAGTGGTTTTCATGAACACTTTTGGCGGACTGTCGGCAGGGAGAGGCGATAAAATCGATGTGATTGGATCTGTTTGGGGTATGGTGACCTTCGTCGTTCCATCGGGATGGTAATGCCAGTTACCGGCATCAAATGGAAAGCTGCCCTTTGTGCAACCCATCCAAGCCCGATATTCTGTAGCGTACGCAACAGGCGCACTTAATATGCCCACAAGTAGGATGCATAACAGCCAAAGGTGCCTTAAAAGTTGGCGGTGGATATTCATGGTTCCACCTCATTCAATTGGCTTTGCAGCGCACTTCAGCTGCATTTTGGACGGCCATGATCCCTGCAATGCCGCGGCCGCTGAGGCTGGAATCTTTGGCGTTGATGTAAAGAATGGGGTTGTCCAAAGAAGTTTTGCCGCCCACGCCATACAGCTTGCCTTTGCCCTCGCTGTCAAGGCTCAACTCCAAGGACATGAAGCCGTCACCCCCCATGGACGAAATGGCGGTGCTAAGTTTTTCAAAGCGCGCCATTTTGAAGAAGCTGCCGATATCGGCATCGGCAAACGGCTGGGCGTTGAAAGTCAGGCTTTTGAGCTGCGGCGTGGCGCAACTCAGGTTGTTGTCAGGTGTGACCAAAACGCCATCGCACCATTTTTGAATGCGCGTGGCATATGCAGCTGGGGCCGCGTTGGCCGTGGTGGTGCAGGCGGCCGTTTTGGGGTTGCAGTTGCTGGCATACGGGCGGTTCACGGTGCTGAGCGTGGGCCACAAAAAACTGTCTTGAAAGCTCTTGTCCAGCATGCCCAGCTTTTGCAACTCGGCCACGGTGGGTTGCATCACATTGGCGGGGTTGTTCACACTGCTGGCGCTGCCGGTGGTGAATTTGCAGCTGGTAAAGATGGGTGCTGGCGTGTCGCCTGCTGTTAAGCGCACGGTTGAACAAATGGCTGGAATGGTTTTCAAATCGTCATAAAAGCTCAGCATGTACTTGCCCACGGCGTCATTGACCGTTAAAAAATACCCGGCTTGGGCCTTGGCGTTGTTGAACTCGGTTTCGCGGTTTTGGTTGTACAAATAACCAAGGGACACCATGGCGGCCAAGGTAATGGCCAAGCTGAGTTCGAGCAAGCTAAAGCCGGTTTGAGATTGCTTGGTTGGGTTCATTTCATGACTCCTGGTACGGGGTTGCGGATGCCTGACTGCAAGGACATGGTGGTGGAAAAAAACGCCAGCATCATGGTGGCCAGCATGACGCCACAAATCACCATCAATGCGTTATTGAGTTGCTTGGCACGCTTTTCGATGCGCAAAATCATGCGGTCGATGGAGCCCACGCCAATGTGGATGAACGCTTCTATGGGGTTGCTGCGCTCAGAAGCGTCTTGGATGCGGTCTTCCATCTCTTGGTCAAACAAGCCGGTGGAAAAAGCCTGACCAAAGGTGCCGTTGTTGGGCTTGGACAGGTTGATCAAAATTTGCCGGATGTGCCACTTGCCCCAAGGCGAGCTGTGCTTGTAGGTGCGCTCTAAAGATGAACGCAGCGATATGCCCGAGCGCATCAGCGAGGCCAGAGAAATCATCATCATCGAGCTGGCGAAGTCGCGATACAGGTTGAGCGGCAGCCATTTGTCCAACTGTTTGCGTACCCGCCCCGTCCAGCGCGGCAGGCTGTAAAACAAGCCTGCAAAAAAAGCCACGGTCAGCAGCCCCACATAAATGCCGTAATGGGTGATGAACTGCGACACCGCGTACAGGCCTTGGCCCAGCGGTGGCCAGTTGCTGGCGGGCGAGAGCTGCGTCAAGATGGGCACGGCGTTGACCGAAAAGCCCGTCAACAAGGCCGCAAACATCAGCAACAAAATGATCGGGTAGGTGACCGCCTTGCGCATGGTCGCCGCCATGGCGTCGGTTTTGTGAACGGTTTCAGACAAAAACATCAAGCCGTCGGCCATGGTGGCGTCGCCCGCGGCTTGGGTGGCGTCGATCATGGTCAGCTCGGTGGTGGAGGCGATGCCACGCAGCGCCTCGGACAACGAGCCACCTTCCAGCCCTTTGAGCATTTGCAGGTACATGGGGGCGCTCAATGGTGTGCGCTGCTGCGCCCGCGACTCCAGCTTGCGAATCGTGGTGAACAAGGGCACGCGGTCTTTCAAGGTGGACGCCAGGTCGTAATAAAAGTCGGCGCGGCGCTCGTGCAAATCGCGCTTGGCAAACCACACGGGTATGGACATCACCAACTGCTTCATGCAGCACCCCGCATGACCGCCAGTTGCCGAGTGCGTGCAATGACGGCGGGAGAGCCAAAGGTGCGCTCGAAGTGATAAGGGTCGATGCGGCCTTGCGACATGTCGTACAAGGCATGGCCCCAGGCCTCTTTGCCCAACATGTCCTCTTGGTCAAACGCGGCGTGGCGCAAGCCCAGCCAGTGGTTGCGGGCGGCAAAGTCGTTGCCTTGGTGCAGCAAGCCCAGCAAGCTGTTGTCCAAGGGCAGCACCTCGGCGCACACCTTCACACCTTTCACGCCTGAATGGTCGTGGTTGGCGGCCTCAATGCCGGGCACTTGGCAGCGTGGGCAACCCATGTCGCTGGCGCAACGCAGTTGGGCCACATCCAAGCCAAAGTATTTTTCGTACTCCACCAAGGTCTGCACCGGCAAGGCAGAAATGGCGGGTACCTTGCAATGCTCGCAGTTGAGCGGCATGAGCACTTGGTAAACCAGCAGCGATAAAAATTCAGCATTGCACACGTCTTCGCGCAGCAAGCCAATGTGCTGCGAGGTCAGCCGAGACACAATGCCCAGCGCCGAGGTGGCGTGCACCGTGGTCAGCAATTTGTGGCCGGTTTGGATGGCGGCATGGGCCATTTGCCCCGAGATGCGGTCGCGGATTTCGCCAAACATGCCCACGTCCGGGTCCATGCGCAAGAACGCCATCATGGCCGACTCAAAGGGGTTGTGGCTGCTGCCCTTGGCTTGGCGTTGAATGGAAAAATGCGACACCCCCGGCACGATGTATTCCACCGGGTCTTCAATCGAGATGATCTTGCGCTGCCCTTGCGAGGCCAGCATGGACAACAACGCCGACAGTGTGGTGGTTTTGCCAGACCCCGTGATACCGGCAATGAACACGCCACCCCACGCCGATTGGGTGGTTTCACGCAACTGTTCGATTTGCCACGCGGTGTAGCCCAGCTTGTCGATTTGTGGCAGCTCGGCGTGACTGACCTTGCCGGTGCGCAAGATGCGGATGGTCACATCAAACCCACCCACACTGGGGTGGCTTTGGTAGCGCAGTTGCAGTTTTTGCCCATGCACCTCCATGGGAATCATGGCGGACTGGGGCAGGCCAGCGTTGAACGCCACCTCTGAGCTAGAGCCCTCTTGCGACAACACGGTGTAGCCCGCCGCAATGCCGCTGATCACCATGCGCGAGGGCAGGTGTTTGACCAAGCGCATCAAACCGTCCAAGCGCACCCGCAACAAAGTGATGTCGCCGCGTACCTCAAAATGGATGTCGCTGCTGCCCAGTTGCAAGCAATGCGCCACGATGCCATTGAGCCAGCCCAAAGGGGCGGAGTCTTGGATGATTTTGGCGATGGTTTCGCGCTCGTGCTCTTGGGCTTTGTGTGCCTTTAAGGCATCCTTTTCGTGCACATGCTCTTGCAACACGGTTTGCATAACATCAGGCGCGCAGGTGTAGGCGCCGGCAAAGCCCATCTTCAAGCGCTTACCTTGCTCAATCAGGTTGAACCAGCCCGTGCTGCGGTATTCGCTGGGCAGGCACAGCACGATGAAGCGGCCCGTGTTGGTGCCCAGCGCCATCATGCTGGCCAACTGCCCCTTGGGTATGCTAAGTAAAGGTTTGTCGCCATGCGAGAGCACGCTGTTGAAGGCGGGGATCTGCATGAAATCGTCGATGTGGTTGCGCTTGACCGTCACCGGCTCGCTGCTAAGCTGGGTGGTGGGTGCGTTGGCAGTGTCGACGGAATCGGCGGGTTTCATTTCAGGCCAGGGGGTGTAGGTGGCTGTTCTTGAGGGGGCGCTTTAGCCACTTCTGGCAACATCTGGCTTGGCATGATGTTGGGTAGGTCTTGCATCATCATGGCGAGTTCAGAATTGCTGGGGTCGCGCTGCTTGCTGGGGGCGTGACTGAGCGACTTGGGCAGACCCGCGGCATAGCGCTCTAGGCTGGCACCGGGCAGGGGGGCTGGCAAAAACAAGCTCTTTTTCTTGGCATCGGCTTTGGCGTCGCTGGACACCAAATACAAACCACCAGGGCCATAGCGCTCTACCTGCCAAGGGCCGATCTCGCGGTCGCCCTGCGACAAGTGCAGCACATGCACCGTTTGTTTGTAAATCACCTCGGCCATCAGTTGGTTGTTCACGCCAGTGAGCGTCCACAGCATGGGAGGGGGCAAAGACAAAGGTTTTTTGTTGACTGCTGCTACCTTGGGCTCGGGTGGAGGGTTAAGCCCCAATGCTTGCTTGTGCTTAGCCTGTTTGACCATGTCACCCAAGGTTTTGGCCTTCGGTGTTTCTGCCTGCCCGCTGGTCAGCCACAGGCTGCTCAACACGATCATCAAGGTTTTATTGAATGAAGTCAGAGCGGACATAGAAGTCTCCGGTCAATTGGTAAGTAGCACCTAGAGTGGTTTTAAACAGCGTCACCGTGGCGTAGGGCGGTATCACCAAGTCGCTGGATACGGTCAGGGGCAATTCCGCAGACCAAGTGCCTTTGAGCAAGGGTTGCTTCAAGACAGCGGCATCAGCGTCAGACACCCAGATTTGGGGTTTGTCCACCTGCACATTGCGTGCGCCCAACAGGCTCAGGTCTTGCAGCCATGAAGAGACACCACGAAAGCCTTCGGCTGCTTGCAGCAAGTCGGCGGTTTTTTCATAGTGGCGCTCGACTGTTTGGGGTGGCGTGGCGTGGCTGGTGTGCAAGTGGTGGGTGAGCGCATCTTTGTCAACCGGAAGATGCTTAGCCGTGCTGGCACCCACGGGCAATTTGGCAAAAAAATCGTCTACGCTGCCGAACTGACGCCTCCAGTCGGCACTGCACAACTCGGCTTTGCACTCGATTTCGGTCAGTACCCAGCCTTGGTGCGACAGCGGTAACTGGTTGCTCAACTGCAGCCACGCTTGGTACAAGGCTTGGCCTTGCATGGGCAGGGCCTGTATTTGCTGCGCCGCATGTTGGTTATAAGCCGGATTGGGGTCGATCACGGTGGGGACAGGCACAGGCAAATTCGCTAAGGTGTTTGCACGGTCTTGCTGCTGCCAGTAATAAAACCCGCCCATGCAGCCCAGCATCAACAGCAAGACTGCGCCTATATATATGAGCGCTCTCAAGCTGGGGATTTTTTTCAGACGGGAATCAGCGCTGGGTTGATCGAAGACTGTTTGTGCGCTGAGCCTCTCTTCGTCGGCCAGCAGCCCCAGGTCGCCCACACGTCGCACCACCTCGCCTTGTTGGATGGCCTCGAACTCCTCGATCAGGTCTTGCGCTTCAGCCAAGCTGCCGATGAAGTCGAAACCAGACAAGGGGCGACGGTCGTTCAAAGCCACCACGGCCACGCGCTGCTCGGCCATGCCAAACACAAACAACTCTAGGCCGCCGTTGCTCCACTGACTGGCCAAGTGCAGGGCCGCCGAATGCATGGGCTGGCGGGCCTGCTCAATGCCGCTGCACAAGCCCACCACGTCTTGCAAACCGCTGGAGACATACCATTGCATGCCTTCGCGGCGCATCTGCGACAAGGTGGAGCGCACCAATTTTTCGGCCGGTTGCAGCATGCGCCACTCCATGCCCAACACGAAGCGATGTTGGTCAAAGCGCACCCATAAAGCGTTTTGGTTCATGGTGCTATTGGTCTAGCAAGCGGGGGGTGATGAGCACCACGGTGGTGGTGCGCTCCTTGGTGCCTTTGCGAGAGCCGGGCAGATTTTGAACCAAGGGGTCCACCTGCTCGCTGTTCAAGGCCTCAGCGTCAAAGCCGCTGAGCACAATGGTTTCGTTGGACTTGGCCACTAAGCGCTGCAGCACCCCAAAGTTGGCGATGCTGGGTTGCTGGATGGTTTGCAAGCTGGCGCCGCTGCCCGAGTTGAAGGAGGTCAGCGATTTGAGGGAGCTCAGCGACAAACCGCATTCGACCAGCACATGGTTGGAGTCCAGCAAGATGGGCAGCAAGGTCAGCGAAAAACCCGTGGTGATTTCGCCAGGTGTGAGGGTGGCACCACCATAGGTGTTACCGGTGCTGCCCACGGTGTTGATGATGGTGGGCGTGACCGATTTCAAATAGCTTTGCGTGGTTTGGCTGCCCACCGGCACGGGTTGGCGGTTGACGGTGGTGACCACGGTAGAGTAGGCCGAGCTGACCCGCCCAAACCTCTCCAGCGCTTGGAACAGCAATTGGTTGGTGGCCCCCGCGGTATTTCTCAGAACCAAGCCGACGTTGGCGGCCGCGCTGGCGCTGACGACGGGGGTAGGTCCTCGGATTTGCAGCTGACCCAAGCGCATGGTCTCGGAAACATAGCTCCAGTCGATGCCCGATTGAAATTCGTTGCTCAGCGTGACTTGCAACACCTCCACCGTCATCGCCACTTGGCGCATCAGGTTTTGGTTCAGGTTTTGGATGTACTGCTCAACCGCCTCGACATTGCGATACGCGTCACGCACGGTGACGGTGCCGGTATTGGGGTCAATCACCAACTTGCCGCTGACAGACACCATATTGGCCAGGTTTTTCTCTATGCCGGTCCAGATATTGATGTCGCTGGCGCTGGATGACGAGGCGGTTCCACCGCCGGTGGAGGTCAGGCTGAGGGAAGACGAGAGTTTTAAGCCGCCAGGCAAGGTTTTCACCGCGATTGTGCGTGACACCACGCGGTAAAAGCGGATGCGCCCTGACTCATAGGACCAGCGCAGGTCTGAGCGCAGCGCCACGTGGTTCAGCAAACCTGCCAAGCTGCCCGAGTAGTTCAACTCGATGTCGTTTTGGGTGGCAGGATCGGTGTTTGCGCTTAGGCGGTTACCGCCAGCGCGTTGCACACTTTCCAAAATGGATTTATCGCTGGGGGGGGCAAAGGCGGTGGGGATTGCGTTGGCGGTGGGTGTGGGTGCGGCAGCGCTTGGGCTTGCTTGGGCCATGCCGATGGGCACAAACATAGAGGCAGGCATGGTGGCGTCAGAGGCCACATTCACTGGAATTTCAGTCGTACGCTCAATCAACTCGGCAACGCTTTTGATGTTGTGTTTGCCAGGGATGCGCAGCGTGACCGAGGCAATATGGTTGGGCAGCATTTCGCTGCGGTCTAAGGGAATGGAGTGAGAGGTGAAGCGCGGTGTTTGGCTGTTGACCACCGAGGGCGTGGGCCCTGGGTAGTTGCGCAGCAAAGCATTGGCTTGTTCGTTGCGTTTGCTGATGTCATCGTGCGAGGAGGCGATGTGGTTTTCAAACCGCGATAGCGTGCAACCGCTCAGCAACAAGAGGCAGCACAGTCCCCACGCGGTGGTCAAGCGAAGCAAGGGTGTTGTCATGGTGGTTTCAGCGTGCGAAGGGGTCTTGGTGGCGAATGATGCTGATGACGCGGGTGGCGTCGTTCATCACGGCCTGCAAGGGAAAGTCGGTGCTGGCCAAAGAGTTCATCACCAACTGAATGGCAGCTGTAAAGCTGCCTTCGATACTGATTTGCGCTTGGATGGGAAAGTCACGCTCGGCTTCCCACATCAGCTGCCAGTTAGCCATTTGCGCCCAGCGGCTGATGCTGTGGTAGAGGGTTTTGTCTTGGGTTTGCAAAGACCAAATGGACGAAGGCTCGTCCTCTGGCAGTCGCACGGCGCTGGTTGCGCCTGTAGGGTTGGGGAGTGTGGGTTTGGCTGACTTGGCCCACTCTATCGATATCTCGAATTCGTCAGCCGGTGCTTGTGCGCTGAGTTCTTTTTTCTTTTCGCCAGAGCCACCTGCATTGGGTTTGTCAGGTATGTCTGGTTTGATGGAAGGGGCAGGCCCTGAAGGTTTGGCGCCAGCTTGCAAGGGCGCGATGATGAACAGGCCTTGCGAGGCGGTGATGCCAAAGCGCTTGTGTTGCAAGGCTTGGGTAAACATGTCCCAGGCCACCAACGGTGTCACCGCTTGGCTGCTTTGCAGCGTGAGCAAGCCTTCCACACGGGTGTCCACCACCACTTGACGACCTGTCATCGCACCCAAACTGCGGGCCACGGTGGCGATGTCGCTGTTGATGAACTGCAACCAGACCATGCCACTCACCGCGGTGGTGGGGGTCAGACCCGATGCGCTTGGTGCACCTGCTTTTCCACCCGGGCCCCCTGCTGCTTCTCCCTTGGCGCCCGTCCCGCCAGCAGCAGGTGTCCCTGCAGGCGTGGCGCGAAAGGGCACGATCTGCGCTGGCGCACCTGGCGCGACCTGCGCCAAGGCTTGCCAGCTCAAACCCACTGCCAGCAACGCCGCCAGGAGTAAACCGTGCGAACCAAGGGTGAATTTCATGGGGTTTTTTTCAGGGACGCAGCACAAAAGACATGCTCACCGTGTTAGCAGCGTTGCATTGGGTTCCTATGGCAGCGCCTAGAACGTTGCCACCTGCCGCCTTGATGCTGTTGGCAACTGTTAAGTTGGTGTTGGCACCTGAGGCATCCTCGGTAACTGTTGCTGTGTAAACGTATGCGGCAGCGGAAATACTCGCCAAGCTAGATGCAATATCTGCGCAAACGGCTTTGGGGATGCCCGTCAGCGTGTAAACGGCGCCAGTGTTCAAGGCCAGGTCTATCCCGTTGGTTGTACCTGTCAAGGCCGCACCACTGTTGCTTCTCACAAACTCTTCTCCGGCACCCATGACAGTTGTCACCTTGGTGGTGGCCCCAGTACCGGTGATGCGGCTGGTGGGAAACAAACCCATGCCATTGGCCGATGCGGTGGTGACGCCAGACACTTGGGTGCTGGTGAGGATGGCCTGGAGTTTGGCCAAGGCCCTGCCGGATTCTTCAATTTGCGTGTTGGCCTTGCTGCTGAGAAGCAAAGAGTTCACGCCTGTCAAGCCAGCGACGATCAGGACCGCGATGATGGTCAGGGCAATGCCCAGTTCGATGATGGTGTAGCCACCCTGCTTGGGTTTGACGGCTAAAGGTTGCAATTCGTTCATGAGTATCTCCCGTTGGTTGTAAAGTGTTAGGTTGTAAAGTGTTAATCTGACAAAATGATTAATACCTATTAATCATTTAAATTCAAATATAACCCATAAGTAGTTAAAAAATACAATTTTTCATGCAAATTGTTATTTATTAACGACTTAAGGGAATTTTTTAAAGTAAATCAGGCCGCATAGCCTAAGAATGCAGCATCGAGATTGACGTTTACGTCAACGTCAACTAAAGTCGCTTTTTCACTTTTTGGCCTGTCATGTCGGTACTCACCTCTGCCTTGTCCCCCCGCGCTGCTGACTTTGTGGCCAATGCCCAGACCATGCAGGCCATGGTGGACGACTTGCGGGCCCAGTTGCAGGCCAGCGCCTTGGGTGGTGGCGAGGCGGCGCGGGCCAAGCAGTTGGCGCGGGGCAAGCTGCCTCCCCGCGAGCGGGTGGCATTGCTGCTCGATCCTGGCACGCCGTTTTTGGAGTTCAGCCCCTTGGCGGCGCACGGCATGTACAAAGGGGACGCGCCCTGTGCGGGTGTGATCGCCGGCATTGGGCGGGTGAGCGGCGTCGACTGTGTGGTGGTGTGCAACGACGCGACCGTCAAGGGCGGTACCTACTACCCCATGACAGTGAAAAAGCATTTGCGTGCGCAAGAAATTGCCCAGCAAAACAACTTGCCCTGTATTTATTTGGTCGACTCGGGCGGCGCCAACCTGCCCAACCAAGACGATGTCTTCCCCGACAAAGAGCACTTTGGCCGCATCTTTTACAACCAAGCCAATATGAGCGCACAAGGCATCGCGCAAATCGCGGTGGTCATGGGCAGTTGCACCGCAGGTGGGGCCTATGTACCCGCCATGAGCGACGAGACCATCATCGTGAAAAACCAAGGCACCATCTTTTTGGGCGGCCCGCCCTTGGTGAAGGCCGCCATTGGCGAAATCGTCAGCGCCGAAGACTTAGGCGGCGGCGATGTGCACACCCGTTTGTCTGGCGTGGCGGACCATTTGGCCGACAACGACGCCCATGCCATCGCGCTGGCGCGTGAAGCGGTGGCGCGGTTGAACCACCGCAAAGAGGTGCAACTGGCGGTGCGTGAAGCCCGTGCGCCGCTGTATGACGTGCAAGAGTTGCACGGCGTGATTCCCACCGACACCAAAAAGCCGTATGACGTGCGCGAAATCATCGCCCGTATCGTCGATGGCTCGGAGATGCACGAGTTCAAGCCGCGCTTTGGTGCCACCTTGGTCTGCGGTTTTGCGCATGTGGAAGGCATGCCCGTGGGCATCATCGCCAACAACGGCGTGTTGTTTTCAGAGTCGGCACAAAAGGGGGCGCACTTCATCGAGCTGTGTTGCCAGCGCAAAATTCCGCTGGTGTTTTTGCAAAACATCACCGGCTTCATGGTGGGGCGCAAGTATGAAAACGAGGGCATTGCCCGCCACGGTGCCAAGATGGTCACGGCTGTCGCCACCGCGCAGGTGCCCAAGTTCACCTTCATCATTGGCGGCAGTTACGGCGCGGGCAACTACGGCATGTGCGGCCGCGCTTTCAACCCGCGTTTTTTGTGGATGTGGCCCAACGCCCGCATTTGCGTCATGGGCGGCGAGCAAGCCGCCAGCGTGCTGGCCACGGTGCGCCGTGACGGCATCGAAGCCAAAGGCGGCAGCTGGAGCGCCGAAGAAGAAGCGGCGTTCAAACAGCCGCTGTTGGACCAATTTGCCCACCAATCCCATCCTTATTACGCCAGCGCCCGCCTGTGGGACGACGGCGTGATCGACCCCGCCGACACCCGACGGGTGCTGGCGCTGGGCTTGTCCGCCGCATTGAATGCGCCGATTCCCGAGACACGCTTTGGCGTGTTTCGGATGTAATGTGTATGATTGTGATATTTCATACACATTAAGGGTGGTGAGCATGAGAACCAATATTGATATTGACGACGACTTGATGGCCGCTGCCATGGCCGCTGGCGGTTTCAAGACCAAGCGCGAAGCCGTGGAGGAGGGCTTGCGCTTGGTGGGCCGCCGAAAAACCTATGACGGCTTGCTCGCCTTGCGCGGCAAATTGCAATGGGACGACTCGGAGGAAGGCTGGGCGTTGACCCGTTCGCAAGACCAGCAGCAAGTCACCGTCCAAGAGCCCGCAGCTGCTTATCAGCTCAAAGGCGCATCCCGCAAAGGTGGCAAATCCAAATGATCTTGGTGGACACCAGTGTCTGGATCGACTTTTTTCGCGGTGACAGCGGCGCGGCCAGCACCGCCTTGGCGCAGTGCTTGGGCGACGCCAGCGTTGAAGTCGGCATGGCCGATTTAGTGCTGTTTGAGGTGATGCGTGGATTTCGCAGCAGCCCCGCAATGCACGAGGCGCAAGCCCTGTTGTGTTCGCTGCCGCAGGTTGAACTTGGCGGCACAGACAACGCGCTACAAGCCGCCGCTCGCTACCGCCAATTGCGGGCCAAAGGGCGCACCGTGAACAGCCCCATTGACGTGCTCTTGGCCAGCTACTGCATGAACCACGGCCATGTGCTGCTGCACCGCGATGCCGACTTTGCTGCCCTGCAAATCTTGGGTGGCCTAGACATATGGCCACATTGACTCCCTCCATTTAAACCCTCCAAAGACCGACCATGAACCACATCTATCACTTACCCGAACACCAAACCCTGCGCGACCAAATGCAGCGCTTCCTTGAGCGCGAGGTCGAGCCTTGCGGCATGGAATGGGAAAAGGCCGGCAAAGTGCCGCGCGAGGTGCTGCGGAAAATGGGCCAAGCCGGTTTTTTTGGCCTGATGTACAGCAGCGAATACGGCGGCGCCGAGGCCGATGCGTTGACCAACCTGGTGTTTGCCGAAGCGCTGTCGCAGTCCACGTTTGCCGGCTTCATCGTGAGCGTCTTGGTGCACACCGACATGGCCAGCCCGCATTTGCACCATGCGGGCACGCCTGCGCAAAAAGCCAAGTACATGCCCAGCATCATTGCGGGTGACACCATCAGTGCCGTCGCCATGACCGAGCCCGGCGCGGGGTCGGATTTGTCGGGCATGAGAAGCACCGCCCAGCGTGACGGCGACGGCTGGGTGCTCAACGGCACCAAAATGTTCATCACCAACGGCGTGCATGCCAATGTGTA
>CAMDKR010000020.1 GCA_945901225.1 Bordetella parapertussis
CTTCAGCAAGCGACCTATTTGCCACCGTTTGCCAAGAACCAAAGTTTGACTGGCAGGCAGCAGATTTACTCCCCCGATTTGGGACGCGAACTCAGCTATGACTGCACTGTGATGGACTCGCCATGAATCGACGATTGTTCCCAAGATGGATCGCAACAGCCCTGGCTGCATGGCTATGTTGCACCAATGCCTTCGCGCAAACCACAGATGTGTCCATGGTGTTTGTGGGTGACGTGATGTTGGCTGAATTGCCTGGTCAACGTATCGCGCAGGGTCACAGCCCTTTTGGGCCCTTTGCCTCAGTTTTGAACCAAAGCGATATTCGCATTGGCAACTTGGAATGCGTGATTGCCACCATTGGCAAAGCCGAAGATAAGCCTTTTACTTTCAGAGCCCACCCTCGGGTGCTCAAGTTGCTCAAAAAACATTTTGATGCGGTGTCTTTGGCGAACAACCATACAGGTGATTTTGGTCCTGCAGCATTTGGCCAAATGCTGGATTTTTTAGACAAAGCCAAGATGCCTTTTTTTGGCGGAGGACGTGATTTGCAGCAAGCGCACAAGCCCATGCTGTTCAAACGCCAAGGTCTCACCATCGCTGTTTTGGGCTACAACGAATTTTTCCCACGAAGCTTTGAAGCCGATGTTGATCGGCCTGGCTCTGCATGGAGCGACGATGAGCAAGTGGTGGCCGATATTCGGAACGCCAGAGCCATACACAAGGCGGATGTGGTGATTCCGTTCATGCATTGGGGTGTAGAGGATGAGCCTTATGCCACCACTCGCCAGCAACGCTTGGCCAAATTGATGATTGATGCAGGTGCGGATGCGGTAGTGGGCAGCCATCCCCATGTGACCCAAAACACCGAGTTTTACAAAGGTCGCCCGATTGTCTATAGCCTGGGCAACTTTGTGTTTGATGGCTATACCAGTTTAGAAAACACCACAGGCTGGGCGCTGCAGTTGGCGGTGGATAAAGAGGGTGTGCGTCAAGCACGTATTCACGTGGCACGCATCGACAAACACGCCACACCTCGTCCCTCGCTTCACGATGCCGGTCAGTGCTGGCAGCGTGGTGAGTCCAGTTTTAAAGACTGCAAACCTTAGCTGAACAAATTCTTCAGCTTGTCAGCCCAGCCAGCTTCGGAAGGCTTGTGCTTATCACCGCCCTTTTTCAAAGACTCGTCAAGTTCCTTCAAGATCTTGCGCTGGTGCTCAGACAGCTTGACGGGTGTCTCTACCGTGATGTGACAGTACAAGTCACCGGGGAAACTCGAGCGAACGCCCTTGATGCCTTTGCCACGCAGCCTGAACTGTTTGCCCGTTTGTGTGCCTTCAGGCAAATCGATGGCGGCTTCTCCGCTCAGGGTGGGAACAGCGATTTCTCCACCCAATGCCGCGGTAGTGAAACTGATGGGAACCGCGCAGTGCAAATCATCCCCATCGCGCTGAAAGACTTCGTGTTTTTGCAAACGAATTTCGATGAACAGATCGCCGGGGGGGCCGCCATTCGTACCTGGCTCTCCATTTCCGCTGCTACGGATGCGCATGCCGTCATCAATGCCCGCGGGAATTTTGATTTCCAGTGTTTTTTGTTTTTTGACTTTGCCTTGGCCGTGACATGGGGTGCAGGGGTCTATGATGGTTTTTCCGCTGCCACGGCAATGTGGGCAGGTTTGCTGCACACTGAAAAAGCCTTGGCGCATTTGCACCACGCCTTGGCCTTGGCAGGTGCCACAGGTTTTGACGGATGTGCCTGGCTTGGCACCTGTACCGCTACAGGTGGTGCATTCCTCGAAGCTTGGGATTCGAATTTGCGACTCTTTGCCCATGGCCGCTTCTTCAAGCGTCACATCCATGGCGTAACTTAGGTCGTTGCCGCGAAAAACTTGCTTGCCGCCAGCACCTTGCTGTCTGCGTGTTTGACCAAAGATGTCACCAAAGATGTCGCCAAAGGATTCACCGAAACCGCCAAAGCCTGCTGCGCCGCCGGGACCACCGCGCATATTGGGATCTACCCCTGCGTGGCCAAACTGGTCATAAGCCGCGCGTTTTTCCGCGTCGGAGAGCATCTCGTAGGCTTCTTTGGCCTCCTTGAATTTCACTTCTGCCGTGGCGTCGCCTTGGTTGCGGTCAGGGTGGTATTTCATCGCCATTTTTCGGTACGACTTTTTGATCTCGTCGTCAGTGGCGTTTTTGGGTACACCCAAAATTTCGTAAAAGTCGCGTTTGGTGGCCATGGTTATATCTAGGGGTGTTGAATGTACCAACGCCGCGCAGCCCTCTCAGGCAATGCGCGGCGCATGGGGGTGAGAAAAATCAGCCTTTTTTCACTTCCTTGACTTCGGCATCGACCACATTGTCGTCGTCGGGCTTTTTGCCACCGTCGGCAGCTGCGCCAGCACCCGCAGCAGCTTGCTGTTGGGCTTGCATATCGGCGTAGACCATCTCACCGAGTTTTTGGGCCACGGTCATCAAAGCTTCGGTTTTGGCAAGGATGTGCTCCTTGTCTTCGCCCTTCAAAGCTTCTTCGACTTCTTTCACCGCAGCTTCGATTTTTTCTTTATCGCCAGCTTCAACCTTGTCGGCATGGTCGACTAAGCTTTTCTTCACGCTGTGAACCGAGGCTTCAGCGTTGTTACGCGCTTGTACCATTTCCAGCTTTTTCTTGTCTTCTTCAGCGTTGAGTTCGGCGTCTTTCACCATCTGTTGAATTTCGGCTTCGCTCAAACCTGAATTGGCTTTGATGGTGATTTTGTTTTCTTTGCCAGTGGCCTTGTCTTTGGCGCCTACATGCAAGATGCCGTTGGCGTCAATGTCAAAGCTCACCTCGATTTGCGGCGTACCACGGGCGGCAGGGGGGATGCCCTCCAAATTGAACTCGCCAAGCGACTTGTTGCCAGACGCCATTTCACGCTCGCCTTGGTAGACCTTGATGTTCACCGCAGGTTGGTTGTCGTCGGCGGTGGAGAAGGTCTGCGCAAACTTGGTGGGGATGGTGGTGTTTTTGGCGATCATTTTGGTCATCACGCCGCCCAAGGTTTCAATGCCCAAAGACAAGGGTGTGACGTCCAACAGCAGCACGTCTTTGCGGTCGCCCGAGAGCACTTGGCCTTGGATGGCGGCCCCCACAGCCACGGCTTCGTCGGGGTTGACGTCACGGCGAGGTTCTTTGCCGAAAAATTCTTTGACCTTGTCTTGCACCTTGGGCATGCGGGTCATGCCGCCGACCAAGATCACGTCATCAATGTCACCCACCGATACGCCAGCGTCTTTGATTGCAGTGCGGCAAGGCGCGATGGTGCGCTCTATCAATTCGTCGACCAAGCTTTCCAACTTGGCACGGTTGAGCTTGATGTTCAGGTGTTTAGGGCCTGAAGCGTCAGCCGTGACATAAGGCAGGTTGATGTCGGTACCGGTGGAGGAGGAGAGTTCGATCTTGGCTTTTTCTGCAGCTTCTTTGAGGCGCTGTAAAGCCAACACATCTTTGGAGAGGTCAACGCCCGATTCTTTTTTGAACTCGGTGATGATGAAATCGATGATGCGTTGGTCAAAGTCTTCACCGCCCAAGAAGGTGTCGCCGTTGGTGGACAGCACTTCAAATTGTTTTTCGCCATCGACGTCGGCGATTTCGATGATGGACACGTCAAAGGTGCCGCCACCCAAGTCATACACAGCAATCTTGCGGTCGCCCTTTTCGGTTTTGTCCAAACCAAAGGCCAGTGCGGCAGCGGTGGGCTCGTTGATGATGCGCTTGACATCCAAACCAGCGATGCGGCCTGCGTCTTTGGTGGCTTGGCGCTGCGCGTCGTTGAAATAAGCGGGGACGGTGATGACCGCTTCGGTGACTTCTTCGCCCAGGTAGTCCTCGGCGGTTTTCTTCATCTTGCGCAAGATTTCAGCGCTGATTTGAGGTGGCGCCATTTTTTGGCCACGCACTTCCACCCATGCGTCGCCGTTGTCGGCTTTGGCAATGGTGTAAGGCATCATATTGATGTCTTTTTGCACTTCTTTTTCGTCAAACTTGCGGCCGATCAGGCGCTTGACGGCATACAAAGTGTTGCGGGGGTTTGTGACCGCTTGGCGCTTGGCGGACGCGCCAACCAAAATTTCGCCGTCTTCTTGGTAAGCAATGATGGACGGTGTGGTGCGCGCACCCTCGGCGTTTTCAATCACCTTGGTGGTGTTGCCTTCCATGATGGCCACGCATGAGTTAGTGGTGCCGAGGTCAATGCCAATGATTCTTCCCATTTTTTTCTCCTGTGCGAATCAGCCCCCGAAGGCAGCTGTTTCATTTCCTAAAAGTGATATTCAACAGTTGTGGATAACTAGGTGGATTTCAAGTGCGTAGCGTGTGTTCAAGCCTGTATTACTTGGGGGCTGTAACGGTTACCAAAGCCGGGCGCAGCACGCGGTCGGCAATCAAATAACCTTTTTGTAGTACGGTGACCACGGTATTGGGTTCTTGCTCAGCGGGCACGACCGAAATGGCTTGGTGCTGGTGCGGATCAAACTTAGCGCCGGCTTGAGGGTTGATTTCGATGACTTTATGTCGCTCCAAAGCGCTTTTCAGCTGCCGCAGTGTGGCTTCAGAGCCTTCGCGCAATTGCTCAGTGGTGGCGTCAGCAATGGCCAAACCAGCAGTCAGGCTGTCCGCCACGGGGAGCAGGCTTTCGGCAAAGGCTTCCACGGCGAACTTGCGCGCTTTGGAAATTTCCTCTTCAGCGCGGCGACGTGCGTTTTCCACTTCCGCTTTGGCTCTTAAGAATTGGTCGGCCAAATCTGCGTTTTTGGCTTGAACCACGGCCAACTCGGCCAACGCTTCGGACAAGGGGTCGGCGGGCAAATCGGCAGGGCTTGCGTTGAGGTTGGGGTCCATGGCGGGCTCAGGTTGACCCGTCGGCTCAGACGGTAGGGGTTGTTGGGGTTCTGTCATACAAAATAAAAGGGCTGATTCCAATCAGCCCTGTAAATGGGAGGGGTTTGCTTTTTTTCAAGTGTACCCAATATTCTGCTTTACAGAATCTTTATCGCAGAATAATATGAGCCATGATCCATTCGTTTGCTTGTACTGACACCGAAGCTTTGTTCCAAAGCCGGGCAGTATCCAAGTTCAAAAATATCGAACGCGTGGCACGGCGCAAGTTACTGCAAATCCAAGCGGCCAGCGTGTTGAACAGTTTGCGAATACCGCCGGGTAACAAGCTCGAAGCCTTGAAAGGGGACCGCGCGGGGCAGCACAGCGTTCGGGTCAATGCGCAATGGCGTATATGTTTTGTGTGGCAAACCGATGGTGCGTATCAGGTTGAAATTGTGGACTACCACTAGGAGTTAAAAATGAGCGAATTATTGGAAGAAATTCATCCGGGTGAAATCTTGCTGGAGGACTTCATGAAACCCATGGGCATCTCCGCACGGCAGTTAGCTGCAGATATTGATGTGCCACCAAGCCGCATCAGCGAACTGGTGAATGGCAATCGTCCGATCACGCCCGACACTGCTTTGCGACTGGGTTTGTTTTTCAACATGGAAGCCCGCTTTTGGCTCAACCTTCAAACAGAGTACGACATGCGCCAGATTGAGCGCCTTTCCCGCGAGGACATGGTGAGCCGAATTCGGGTGTTCAAACCCATTGCTGTTTGAGTATCAGCCCTCAACGCCTAACAATTCCACTTCAAACAGCAAGGTGGCGTTGGGCGGGATGACACCACCGGCACCGCGGGCGCCATAGCCAAGTTCGGCGGGAATTAGGAGGCTGCGCTTGCCGCCGATCTTCATGCCTTGCACGCCTTCGTCCCATCCTTGGATGACCATGCCTTGGCCCAGACCAAATTCAAACGGATCGTTGCGGTCCAGGCTGGAGTCGAACTTCGCACCTTTTTCGCCGTCTTCCCACAACCAGCCTGTGTAATGCACTGTCACATGTTGACCTGCTTGGGCGGTCTCACCCTCGCCGTGGTGGGTGTCTTCGTATTGCAGGCCGGAGGGGGTGGTGATCATGATGAAGCTTTGGTGATGAAAAAGAAGTTCGCGAGTTTAAGCCCAAGCCGCGTGAAGCAGAGGTTTAGGTGGAAACCCCAGTTTTTCATCTTTATGCCAAGATCGCTTTTTTGATTGGAGATGAGATGCAAGCTGCTGATATGACCCTCACCCAAGCCCGTGCTGCACTGGCCGCCAAAACCATGAGCGCTGCCGAGTACGCTCAAGCCTTGATCAATGTTCAACAAGCCCAAACAGCTGTCAATGCATGGGTGAGCCAAGACAGCGATGCGCTGTTGGCCGCAGCGAGAGCCTGCGACAGCGGTGGTTGGTGCCAGCAAGCAGACAAGGCCTTGGCGGGTATTCCCATTGCCTTGAAAGACAACATCGACACGCTGTCCTTATCAACATCTGGCGGCACGCCTGCATTGAAAGATGCCCAGCCTTTGCACAACGCACCGGTTGCGCAAAGCTTGTTTGATGCGGGTGCTTTGCTGGCTGGCAAAACCAATATGCACGAGTTGGCTTTTGGCATCAGCACCAACAACGCTTACACAGGGGCAACCCGCAACCCTTGGAACCACGCCATGATTGCTGGCGGCAGCAGCGGTGGTTCGGCCGCCGCGGTGGCCGCTCGCATGGTGCCTGCGTCTTTGGGCACCGACACAGGAGCTTCTGTGCGCGTGCCTGCAGCCTTGTGCGGTGTGGTGGGTTTTCGACCGACGGTGGGTCGGTATTCGGGCACGGGCATCATTCCTATTTCACATACCCGCGACACCGCTGGGCCGATTACCCGCAGCGTGGAAGACGCGGCCTTGATGGACAGTGTGTTGTGTGGCGCGGCTGTCGGCTTGGACAAACTTGACCTCAAAGGTTTGCGCTTGGGTGTACCCCGCGTGGACTTTTACCAAGGCGCCGATGACGAGGTGTTGAAAGCCATGGAAGCTTTGCTTGCGCAACTTGCTCGCGCTGGTGTGACTTTGGTCGAAGGCGATGTGGCGGGTATGTCAGCCCTGAATGCGCAGGTAGGTTTTCCGGTGGCTTTGTATGAGCTGACCGTAGACTTGCCGGCCTACTTGGCACACAACCGCTACAAGCTGACGCTGGCCCAGATTGCTGAAAAAATTGCCAGCCCTGATGTGGCGGGTATCGTGGGTTCACAACTGGGTGACCAAGCCATGCCACGTGCGGCTTACGATGCCGCCCTGAAAGCTCGGGTGCATTTGCAAGCGGTGTATGCGGAGCATTTTTCCTCACACCGCCTAGACGCCTTGGTGTTTCCAACCACCGTTCTGCCTGCAAGGCCTATTGGTCAAGATGAAACGGTGGAACTCAATGGCGCACAAGTCCCGACCTTTCCCACTTACATCCGCAACACCGATCCAGGCAGCAATGCCGGCATCCCTGGCATCAGCATACCCATGGGCTTGAACAAAGCGGGCTTGCCGCTGGGCTTGGAGCTGGACGGGCCGGTGGCCAGCGACAGGCGGTTGTTGGCGGTGGCTGCGGCCATTGAAGCCCTGTTGCCACCCATGCCTGCGCCCAAGCGCTGAGATTTCAAGACTCAGCGGTAAAGCCAATGCGCTTGACGATGGGGCCCCATTGCTCGTAGAGGCGGCGCATGTCTTTGGCCATGTCCTCGGGGCTGCTGCCCAAGGTGGACAGGCCTTGCAGTGCCAAGCTGTCGATCACGTGCTGGACCGAGGGCGTGTCATTCACAGTGGTTCATCTTCAGATTTACTAGCACAACCTGCGTTGCTAGACAGCTTGCTGGGAATTGCGGTCCCAAAGGATTGACACGATGGATATATTACTAACGCATTCTTATCTGGGTTGTTTTTTGGCAGCACTCATCGGTTTGCAATTGGGCAGTTTTCTCAATGTGGTGGTGTGGCGTTTGCCTTTGATGATGCAACGCCAATGGGAAGCTGACTGCGCTCAACTTAAAGAAGTCCCCATCGAGCCAGCAGAGGCTTTCAATTTGTCCACGCCTCGCTCGCATTGCCCTGCTTGCAAAACACCTTTGCGTATGCGTGACCTGGTTCCTGTCTTGAGTTACCTTTGGCTCAAAGGCAAGTGTGGTCATTGTGGTGTGGCTGTGTCTGTGCGCTACCCCTTGGTTGAGCTGGCTGCGGCCTTGCTCTGGGGGTTTTGTGCATGGCATTGGGGGTTTTCTGTCGAGGCCTTGGCATGGGCTGGTTTTGGCAGTGTGCTGCTGACCTTGGCCTTGATTGACGCAGACACCATGTTGCTGCCCGATAGCTTGACCTTGCCCTTGTTGTGGGCGGGTATCTTGTGTGCTTCTGTCGGAGTGATTCAGCTGCCTCTTATGCAAAGTGTGTGGGGCGCCGCAGCAGGGTATGGCGTCTTGTGGGTGGTGCAAACTGTCTTCAAGCTCATCACAGGCAAGCAAGGCATGGGTGAAGGCGATTACAAATTGTTGGCGGCTTTGGGTGCTTGGCTGGGTTGGCTGGCCTTGCCCATGGTTTTACTTATGGCTTCGCTGTTGGGCGTGATCGTGGCTTTGGCAATGCGTTGGCGTGGGAGTTTGAAAGCTGGCGAGCCTTTGCCGTTTGGACCTTATTTGGTTTTGGCGGGTCTTGTGTGTGCAGTGGTGGACTTGCACAGCGGTTTGTATTTCTTTTAATCTCTTTGTAGCTATGAACCCTTTGCCTCAACCCCCTTACGCCGTTCCCTGCATGTACATGCGAGGTGGCACCTCCAAGGGGCCATTTTTCAAAGAAGCCGACTTACCCAAGGACACGGCCACGCGTGACCGCGTGCTCTTGGCCATCATGGGCTCACCCGATAAACGACAAATCGATGGCATGGGTGGCGCGCACCCACTCACCAGCAAAGTAGGCATCGTTCGACCCAGTACTACGCAAGGTGTTGACCTTGATTTTCTATTTGCTCAACTGCAACCCGACAAAGACACGGTTGACACCACGCCCAACTGCGGCAATATGTTGGCCGCAGTCGTGCCTTTTGCACTCGCGTCTGGCATGGTGAAAGCGCAAACCGACAGCACTACATTGCGGGTGTTGACCCTCAACACCGATATGCAATGCGACATCACGGTGCAGACTCCTTTGGGAGCAGATGGAAACCGATTTGTCGCTGACGCAGGTGATGCTCGCATCGATGGCGCACCTGGCTACTCAGCACCCATCACCATCAACTTTCTTGACACCGCTGGCTCGGTGTGCAGCGGTTTGCTGCCCACTGGCAATGTGAAAGACCGAGTTCATGTAGCGCCCACCGATAAACACAGCGGCTTTGAGCCATTCACGATTGAAGTCACTTGCATTGACAACGGCATGCCTTTGGTCTTGTTCAAAGCCAGCGACTTGGGACGAACAGGCTATGAATCCGTCGATGCCCTCAATGCAGACACTGAACTCAAAACCCGTATCGAAGCCTTGCGTTTGCAGGTGTCAGTCTTGATGGGCTTGGGCGATGTCAGCGCCAAGAACTACCCCAAGATGACTTTGATTGCGCCGCCTTTGAACGGCGGTGCATTGACCACCCGCAGCTTCATCCCCCATGTTTGTCATGACGCCATAGGTGTGCTGGCAGCTGTCACTGTGGGTACGGCCTGTGTATTGCAAGGCTCGGTGTGCGAAGGCGTGGCGGTGATGCAAGCCGGCGACCATCAGGCTTTGTCGGTAGAGCATCCCACCGGCGAATTCAGCGTGGCCTTGCAAACACGCGCTGCCCCCCACTTGCCCGGTGGTCACGAGGTGACGCAAGCTGCATTGCTGCGCACGGCACGGCTCATCATGCGCGGCGAGGCTATGGTACCTGCCTCTGTTTGGAATTCTGGAGACAAGACATGAGTTTGATCATTGACTGCCACGGTCACTACACCACAGCGCCCAAAGCTTTGGAAGATTGGCGCAACCAACAAATCGCGGGCATCAAAGACCCATCGCTGAAGCCAAAGGCGTCAGACTTGAAGATCAGCGATGACGAGCTGCGCCACAGCATCGAAACCAATCAGCTCAAGTTAATGAAAGAGCGGGGCAGTGACATCACTTTGTTTTCGCCTCGCGCTTCCTTCATGGCGCACCATATTGGCGACTTTGCAGTTTCCAGTACGTGGGCTGCAATTTGCAATGAACTGTGCTTCAGGGCGTCTACCTTGTTTCCAGACCATTTTGTGCCTGTTGCGATGTTGCCTCAATCCCCTGGGGTAGACCCAGCCACTTGCATTCCAGAGTTGGAGCGTTGCGTCAAAGACTATGGCGTGGTCGGCATCAACCTGAACCCAGACCCCTCAGGTGGTCATTGGACCTCACCCCCTTTAAGTGACAAACACTGGTACCCGATTTACGAAAAAATGGTGGAGTACGACTTGCCTGCCATGATCCATGTGTCCACCAGTTGCAATGCATGTTTTCACACCACGGGGGCGCATTACCTCAATGCCGACACCACAGCCTTTATGCAGTGCCTGACCAGCGATTTGTTCAAAGACTTTCCCAGCTTGAAATTTTTGATTCCTCATGGCGGCGGAGCAGTCCCCTACCACTGGGGACGCTTCAGGGGTTTGGCACAAGAGCTGAAAAAACCCTTGCTTGAAGACCATTTGCTCAACAATATCTTCTTTGATACCTGTGTGTACCACCAACCGGGCATAGATTTGTTGAACACTGTCATCCCTGTGAAAAACGTGTTGTTTGCTTCAGAGATGATTGGTGCAGTGCGTGGCATTGATCCCCAAACAGGACACTATTACGATGACACCAAGCGCTATATCCAAGCCAGTACCTTGCTGAGCGACGCTGACCGTCACCAGATTTATGAAGCCAATGTGCGCCGCGTGTTTCCACGCTTGGACACACGTTTGAAACTGAAAGGACTTTGAGATGCATTACCCCCTAGGAACCGTTAAACGCCATATTCAACGTGCCGACAGAGGCGCGGTCGAGCAGCTTGGGCTTTACGGTGTGGCAACGGTTCATGAAGCCATGGGCCGTTTAGGTTTGATGCACACCATCATGCGCCCCATTTATACCGGTGCCCGTGTATCAGGTACCGCTGTCACCGTGTTGCTTCACCCCGGTGACAACTGGATGATGCACGTGGTGGCCGAGCAAATTCAACCTGGCGACATCGTGGTGGCAGCTATCACTGCGCCCTGCACAGATGGTTACTTTGGTGACTTGTTGGCAACTTCGTTCATGGCCCGCGGCGCACGTGCGCTCATCATTGATGCCGGTGTGCGCGACGTGGCAGAACTCACGCAGATGGGGTTTCCTGTTTGGAGCCGTGCCATCAGCGCCAAGGGCACGATCAAAGCCACGGTGGGCTCAGTGAATGTGCCGGTGGTGTGTGCAGGTGCTGCGGTGAACGCTGGCGACGCCATCGTGGCTGACGACGATGGGGTGGTGGTGGTGCCGGCTGGCATAACGCAAGAGGTGGCTGATGCCGCGGCTGCACGCGAAGCCAATGAAGGTGAAAAGCGCGCCAAACTGGCTTCGGGTGTCTTAGGCTTGGACATGTACAACATGCGCGAACCACTGGCCAAGGCTGGCTTGAATTACATCGACTAAGACCATGAAACCTACTTCTGGTGATTTCACCAAAACCCCAGCTTGGCTCGATTGGTTCGATGGCCCTGCCAAGCCGCGGTTTGTGCTACCTGCTGGTGCGGTGGATGCGCATTGCCATGTGTTTGGTCCGGGTGCAGAGTTTCCTTACGCGCCCGAGCGCAAGTACACCCCTTGTGATGCTTCAAAGCAACAGTTGTTTGCGCTGCGTGACCATTTGGGTTTTGACAAGAACGTGATCGTGCAAGCCACTTGCCACGGCGCTGATAACCGTGCTTTGGTGGATGCTTTGCGGCATTCGCAGGGCAGGGCGCGTGGTGTGGCGACCGTCAAGCGGGACGTGACCGACCAAGCCTTGCAAGACATGCACGATGCAGGTGTGCGGGGGGTACGTTTCAATTTCGTGAAGCGTTTGGTCGACTTCACGCCCAAAGACGAGTTGATGGAAATCGCCCAGCGCATCAAATCTTGGGGCTGGCATGTGGTCATTTATTTTGAGGCGGTGGACCTGCCCGAGTTGTGGGACTTCTTCACCGCGTTGCCCACCACCGTGGTGGTTGACCACATGGGCAGGCCCAATGTGCAGCAGCCTGTGGATGGACCCGAGTTCAGTTTGTTCATGAAGTTCATGCAAGAGCATGACAATGTGTGGAGCAAAGTGTCTTGCCCCGAGCGTTTAAGCATCATCGGCCCCAAGGCTTTGCATGGCGAACAAAATGCTTACCAAGATGTAGTGCCTTTTGCGCGGCATGTGGTGGAAACTTTTCCCGATCGTGTTTTGTGGGGTACCGATTGGCCGCATCCGAATTTGAAGGACCACATGCCCGATGATGGTTTGTTGGTGGACTTCATTGCGCACATTGCAGTAAACGTAGAGTTGCAGCGCAAACTGCTGGTGGACAACCCCATGCGTTTGTATTGGTCCTAAGGAAATTTGAACCATGGCACTTGATAAACCTTACTTGGATGTACCAGGCACCACCATCTTTGATGCAGAGCAGTCCCGCAAAGGCTATTGGTTGAACCAGTTTTGCATGTCACTCATGAAAGCCGATAACCGCACCCGATTTAAAGCCGACGAGCGTGCCTACCTTGATGAATGGGCCATGACCGAAGAGCAAAAGCTGGCTGTGCTGGCCCGCGACCTGAACTGGTGTATTCGCACGGGCGGTAATATTTATTTCCTTGCCAAAATTGGTGCAACGGACGGTAAAAGCTTTCAGCAAATGGCTGGCAGCATGACCGGCATGACCGAAGACGAGTACAGAAACATGATGATCAGTGGCGGTCGTTCGGTAGAGGGCAATCGCTTCGTGGGCGAAGACGGTAGCGCTCAAGCGCATCGTCAGCCGCAAGGCAAAGCTGGAGGAGCCTGAACCATGGCACACATTTCAGCATCGGTATACACCTCGCATGTCCCCGCCATTGGCGCTGCTCTTGACATGGGCAAAACAACTGAGCCGTATTGGCAACCACTGTTCAAAGGCTATGAGTTTTCCAAGCAATGGATGAAGGACAACACGCCTGACGTCATCTTCTTGGTGTTCAACGACCATGCCACTGCCTTCAGCTTGGACATGATTCCTACTTTCGCCATAGGCACGGCAGAGCAGTACACGCCAGCCGACGAAGGTTGGGGACCACGTCCTGTGCCCATGGTGCAAGGTCACCCCGAATTGGCTTCACACATTGCGCAGTCGGTCATCCAACAAGATTTTGATTTGACCATCGTCAACAAAATGGACGTCGATCATGGCCTCACGGTTCCCTTGTCGCTGATGTGTGGCCAGCCTTCGGCCTGGCCTTGCCCCGTCATTCCTTTTGCGGTGAATGTGGTGCAGTACCCCGTGCCCTCTGGTCAGCGCTGCTTTAACCTTGGCAAAGCCATCGCCAAGGCAGTGAAAAGTTTCGATGCGGATTTGAATATCCAAATATGGGGAACCGGCGGTATGAGCCACCAGTTGCAAGGCCCTCGTGCGGGTCTCATCAACAAAGATTTCGACAACAAGTTCTTAGATCACATCATTGCCGACCCAGCAGCCTTGGCACAAAAACCTCACATCGACTATGTGCGTGAAGCTGGCAGCGAGGGCATCGAATTGGTGATGTGGCTCATTGCCCGTGGTGCCATGAGCGATGTGAATGAAGGCAAGCCCACACCAAAGGTGGCTCACCGTTTCTACCATGTACCCGCCAGCAACACGGCGGTTGGGCATTTGATTTTAGAAAACGCTTAAACCCGCTTGTACACGCCCACACGTCCTGCGCCTGATGAGGAACTCTTGGGTAGCCTCAGTGCTTACCCCATTGGCGATTCACAAAGCTATTTCTTCAATGAAGCAGTGCGTGTCGGCTCTTTCAGCCGAATGCAAGAAATCGATTTCATACCTGGCCGTTTCGCTCGCTTGCAAGCCAGTAAGCAAGTCATGCCTTTGCCTGATTCAAACCAGGCTGAGTCATTCACCAACGACTTCCGCTATACCTACCAAGGCAAGCAGCACAGCTTGGCTGACTACTTGTCCCGCCAACGGGTCATGGGACTGATGGTGGTTCAGGGTGGACAACGGTTTTTTGAGGCTTACCAATACCAGCGCACCCCCTCCATGCGTTTTCTGGGGCATTCGTTTGCCAAGTCAATGACCTCATTGGCTTTTGGCTTTGCATTGCAAGAGGGCGTTTTCTCTTCACTGGACATGCGTTCCGCTACCTTGGCGCCTGCATTGAAGGGCAGTGTGTATGGTGAGGCAACACTTCGTCAGCTTTTGCACATGTCCTCTGGTGTTCGCTTTGATGACCGGTATGACGGGCAGGGTGATACCGCTGATTTCAGCCGTATCGCTGCCAATGAAGGCATTGCTGCTGCTGCCCAAAGTATGCAGGTGCGAGAAGCCGCAGATGGCGAACGCTTTGCCTATGCAAGTGCTCAAACGTCGATTCTTTCCTTGGTATTTCAATCGGTGACAGGCGAGGACTTGGCCACTTACATGGACAAACGGTTATGGCAAGCCATGGGCGCAGAAGGCGATGCCTTGTGGTTACAAGACCGCTTTGGTGTGGTGCGAGCCAGTGGCAGTTTTTGCGCCACCTTGGTCGACTATGCGCGTTGGGGCGCTTTGTTGGCCAACGATGGTTGCAGACCGGATACGGGTCAACAAGTCTTACCTCAAGGCTATTTGCGCGATGCCACTGATTGGCAGAAACACCCTTTGCCATGTCGCCCTGGCATTGCCACTCCATTGCTTGGCTATGGCTTGCACTTTTGGACTTTCCCTGATCAACCCAGACGTTTTGCGCTGGTGGGTGTGTATGGTCAATTCATGTTTGTGGCACCTGATCTGCAATTGGTGATGGTGCAACTTGGTGCGGGAGCGGACGCTAAAAATGCAGATACCGATATGGCACAGGAGGCGCTGGCATTGTGGCGGGGTTTGATCGCTTCGCGATGACAGGAGGATCGCTTCGTGCCTCGCGATGACTGGCCCGTCATTGCGAAGCCCGAAGGGCTGAAGCAATCTCCGAAATCATTAAACTCTTCACCATTCACCTTCATCAGGAAGCAGTATGACAATCAAAGTAGCCTTGGCAGGCGCAGGCGCATTTGGCATCAAACATTTAGATGGCATTCAACTCATCGAAGGTGTGGAAGTGGTCTCACTCATTGGCCGCGAGCTGGAAAAAACCCAAGAAGTAGCCCACAAATACGGCATTGCACATGTCACCACCGACTTGAATGAAAGCTTGGCGATCCAAGAGGTGGACGCGGTCATTTTGTGTACGCCCACGCAAATGCACGCGTCTCAGTCACTCGCTTGCCTCAAAGCGGGCAAGCATGTGCAAGTAGAAATTCCTTTGTGCGATGTGTACCAAGACGGCGCCGAGGTGGTGGCTTTGCAAAAGCAAACGGGTTTGGTGGCGATGTGTGGTCACACCCGTCGCTTTAACCCCAGCCATCAGTTTGTGCAACAGCAGATCAAAGCTGGGCAGTTCAATGTGTTTCAAATGGATGTGCAAACCTATTTTTTCCGTCGCACGAATATGAACGCCTTGGGGCAGCCACGCAGCTGGACAGACCATCTGTTGTGGCATCACGCGGCTCACACCGTGGATTTGTTTACCTACCAAGCAGGCAGTCCCGTGGTGAAGGCCAACGCGATGCAAGGTCCTGTTCACCCCACACTTGGCATCGCCATGGACATGAGCATTCAATTACAAGCGGCCAATGGCGCGATTTGCACACTGTCGCTCAGCTTCAACAATGAGGGTCCTTTGGGTACGTTTTTTCGCTATATCGGCGACAACGCCACTTACATTGCTCGCTATGACGACTTGTTCAATGGCAAAGAAGAAAAATTGGATGTATCCAAGGTGGCGGTATCCATGAACGGCATTGAGTTACAAGACCGTGAGTTTTTTGCAGCTATTCGGGAGGGCAGAGAGCCCAATGCCAGTGTGGCGCAGGTGCTGCCTTGCTACCAAGTGCTGCACGACTTAGAGCAACAACTGTCTTTCGTTTCATAAGCTGATCAAGTGCTTGCTGGTGGCACCGTTCACCGCATTAAGGGGAATGCGTTTGTCCAGTGTGATGAGGCGCCCCTTGTTTTTAACCGCCAAGGCAAGCAGGTAGGCATCGGTTAATTGGTTTGGACTGAGTAATTTATCGGCATCAATAATGGCATCGTCCAGCAGGCTCAAGTCATCAGGCCAAAATGCGTGCTGCTCGTATTGTGTTTCGCGGCGCAAAATTTCAATCAATACTTTCAATGGCTGTGAATTGGGATAACTTGCATGACTCATGATGCGAAGCATCCCGTTTTGGGTCAAGGGACAGCTTACCCATCCTAAGTGGATGTGTTGAGACATCCATTGATTGGCGAGTGTGTGGTGGATATGACCTTGGTCATTCAGTGCAATTAAGACATTGACATCCAGCAAAGCTTGCATCAAATGCCTTCTTCTTCTCTGATGCGATTGACCATTTCATTGGTGATGATCATGCCGCGGTTCGGCAAAGGAAGAAAACCATATTTCGCCAACGGCCTCTCGGTTGTCGGCGGTGGTTCTTGCACACTGAGAACAGTTGCTGGCATTTGAAAGGAACGGCGAGCCCATTCACTGACCACAGCGCCTACGGTTTTTTTTTCGCGTTTGGCAACTTCTTTGGCTGCAAAAAGTACGTCATCTTCAATGTCTAGAGTGGTGCGCATGGGATACCTCCGATGTTTGATGATTTTGCATCAAACATCAATATATCTCAAGCCCTTACACTCTCAGGCCATGATGACCAGACCAGTCGGCCCTTTCCAAGTCAACCCCATCGGCCTGGGGTGCATGAATATTTGTGCTGTCTACGGACCGCCCCCATCGTTCGAAGATGCTGAACGCCTGCTGTTAACAGCGTTGGACGAAGGTGTGGATTTTTTCGACACCGCGGCCTTGTATGGTTTTGGTGAGAGCGAGCGCATCATTGGCCAGGTCTTGTCCAAGCACCGCAGTCGCTTCGTCTTGGCCAGCAAATGCGGCATGCAAGGTGTGGATATCAATGGCGATGGCAAAAAAGTGCGGGTGATCGATGGCCGCCCTGAAACCATCAAGGCCACCTGTGATGACAGTCTGCGTCGTCTCAATACGGATGTGATTGACCTGTATTACCTGCACCGTTGGGACAAGCGGGTGCCCATAGAGGAAAGCGTCGGTGCATTGGCTGATTTGGTACGAGCCGGAAAAATCCGCAGCATCGGTTTGTCCGAGGTGTCTGCGACCACGCTTCGCAAAGCCCATGCTGAGCATCCCATTGCTGCCTTGCAAACCGAGTATTCCCTGTGGACCCGAAACCCCGAAATCGCGGTATTGCAAGCCTGCCAAGACCTTGGTGTGGCTTTTGTTTCATTCAGTCCCTTGGCGCGCAAATTCTTATGCAACGACTTGCATAGCACCGCCCATTTATTGCCCACCGATTGGCGTCACACCTCGCCGCGTTTCAATGCCGAGCATTACCCACGCAACCTTCAATTGCTCCACGATTACGTGCAGATTGCGCAAGAGCTAGCTTGCACCCCAGCACAGTTGGCCATTGCATGGGTGCTGCACCAAGCGCCGCACATCGTCACCATCCCAGGAACCTCTCGCATAGACCATCTGAAAGACAATATGGCGGCTTTGAGTATTCAACTCTCCCCCGAGGTGTTGGCGCGTTTAAACCAGACCATCAACCAACACAATGTGGTGGGTAATCGCTACAACGCCCAAGCCAGCAGCGAAGTCGACACCGAAGTTTTTTCGGGGTAAATACCCCCTGCAGAACCCCTCTTGCATTTGTTTTAAATAAAATTTATTACAACGTGTTTCTGAAAAACTTTATGTACCCAGTCAGACGGGCTCACAAGATATTGGTAGACAATTCCTAGGCCATTTGGCGAGTTCTTATATTAAGAAGAAGAATGCGTCAGTCGCAATCAATCCTACTATTAGAGGCATTAAAAGTAAGCGTTAAAAGTCGTTTATCACAGATTTTCCATGCCTTACACAGACAAATGATGCCAAATTCAATCGTGGATTAAATAAGGAATCGTAAAAAAGACAGATGCGGTCATTAAGTGTTCACATACCACCTATAAAACATCGTTATCAACATAGGAGGCTGAACATGGACAATTCGGTTTCATCTATTGAACTGCTTGCTCGTCTCTTTAACCAATCATTACGCAAGCGGGGTTTTACCAGAGCCATACATAGGGCGATGAACCCTAGTGAATGCACCGGAATCATGTATCAAGATTTC
>CAMDKR010000021.1 GCA_945901225.1 Bordetella parapertussis
GACTATGCTTCGTTGTTGTTCAAGCAACTTGCCACGCCTGAGTCAGCCAAGGTGCACGACAACAGCGACGGCTTTGTGTTGGAGACCTTTGGCCTGCCTTTGCCCACTCCGCGCTCGGAAAAGAAAAGTGAATTGGCCGCCAGAGCACAAGCCGAATCAGCTGCTGCTTTAACTGCTGAAAAAACCACTGCAGCACCCCTTCAAGTCACGCCAGCCAAAGAGACGGTTGATACCTCGGTGTTGTTTGGCGAAGAAAGCTTTTGGACCTGTGCCAACCCCGATGTATGGGACATGTTCACCGATGACAGCGTCGCTGACCAATTGTTTGATTCAGCCGACTGGGCTGCTGCACGTGAAGTGGCTTACCAAGAAGGTTTTGCCGCCGGACGCGAAGAGGGCTACCACGCTGGCAACAGTGAAGGACAGGAAAGCGGCAAGCTCGAGGGTTTGGCCGAGGGCCAGATGTTGGGATATGAAGCCGCACAGTCGCAGGCCAGCGCTGAACAAGCACAGGCCTTGGCTCAGCAAAAGAGCGAAATTTTGGCCGGTCTTGATGAGCAGAAGTTACTGCTCAAAGAAGTGACCGATAAATTGCAAGCCTTAAGCGACAACCCCCAAGCCTTGTTTGAACCTCTTAAACGCTTGGCCTTGCATATCAGCGAACACATGGTGTTGGCCGAGTTAAACCTCTCTGGTCAAGCCATTGAACGCTTGGTCCAGCGCTGTTTGGATGAAATCGACTTACATGGTCAGTCCCAAGTGCTGATAGAGCTCAACCCCCAAGACAAATCGCGTCTGCAAGAAATGGCGGGCGACGTCATGGGTCAAATGCAAATCCAAGCGGTGTCCACCCTTCAGCCTGGCAGTGTCAGGGTGCTGGTTAACGACACCCAAATTGAAGATCTGGTGCAAAACCGCATGCAAACACTGGCCAACAGTTTGTTGACTCAACCAGAAGCATGGCGTGAGCAATCGGTATTTTTCCGTCAACCCTTGGCGCAACGCGAAGGACAGGCCCAAGATGTGCCCGAACGCGTCGCGTACCAGGAACCCGAAGCTGATACCGATTATTTAGACGGTGACCCCTATGCTTGACTTCACCAATGTTGCTTTGCGCACGCTCATGTGCTTGGCTTTTCTGGTCTGGGTCGTGCGACCCTTGCTGATGTCCATGGTCAGGCGCGAGCCTAACTACATGGAGCTAGAAGAAATGGCCCAGCTTGCGGTCAACAGCGCCTACCGACAGCAGTTCGCAAGTTTCTATTTGCCAAGACCCACTGAAAAATCACCCACGCCAATAGCGCAGGAGGTGCAAGATGAAGCACCCGCTCCTGCGGTGGTGCTGACGCCGGCGCAGCAAGAAGAGATCTACCTGCATCAACAGGCCATGGCATTGCGCTACAAAGGTCATGAGGAAGAGTTGGCGCGTCGTGCGCTTGTGGCTCAACAAGAAGCCGATCGTTTGGCCCTTGAAGCAAAAGCTTTGGCAGATCTTGAAGCAGGTGTGGAAGAAGACGAGGGTGACGACGAATTGAAGAAGATGCGTGAAAACATGAAAAAAGAAAAGAAAAAACCTGCGATCCCTGCTGAACTTCTGGCGGGTAACAGTTATGAAGACAAGTTGATGGTGGTGCGTTTTGTGGCGGAGCAAGAACAAAACCGCGTTGCCAATACCATTCGCTCGATGATTCAAATCTAACGGGCTGCCATGATAGATTTTGCTGAAGAAGTTGAACAAAGCCTCTCAGGCTTGCGTACGCCGCAGCCGCAACGCAGCGGTACCTTGGTGCGCTTGGTCGGCATGACTTTGGAAGCCCGCGGTGTGATGGCGCCTTTGGGTGCTTGTTGCGAAGTGGTGGGTCGCCATGGTCACCGGGTGGAAGCTGAAGTGGTGGGCTTTAACGACAAAGTGTTGTTTTTGATGCCTTTCACTGAGCCCGCCGGTGTTGGCCCAGGCGACATGGTCCGTGTGGTGAGCAATTCCTCATTGGTCAGCTTAGGCCCTGAACTCCTTGGCCGCGTCATTGATGGGCGCTGTCAGCCTTTGGACGGTAAACCTGCACCTGTTTGCAAAGACTTGCTCAGCCTGTTAGGCCGCCCCATCAACCCGATGGAGCGTGGTCCCATCAACAAAATTTTGGATGTAGGCGTCAAAGCCATCAACGGCATTCTCACCCTAGGTCGGGGACAGCGCTTAGGGTTGATTGCAGGCTCAGGCGTTGGTAAAAGTGTTTTATTGGGCATGTTGACCCGCTTTACCAAGGCCGATATTGTCGTCATTGGTTTGATCGGTGAGCGTGGCCGCGAGGTGCAAGCCTTTATTCAAGAGTCTTTGGGCGAAGAAGGCTTGGCTAAGTCGGTGGTGATTGCCGCTCCAGCCAACGTCTCGCCCGTGTTGCGTTTGAAAGCCACCCACTTAACCCATGTGATCGCGGAATATTTCCGTGACCAAGGCAAAGATGTGCTGATGCTGTGCGACAGCTTGACGCGGGTCGCCCATGCACAGCGCGAAATTGGTTTGGCCATTGGCGAGCCACCTACCGCCAAAGGCTACCCGCCTTCGGTGTTTGGTCTATTGCCCAATTTGATCGAACGTGGCGGCGTTGGCAGACATGGTCACGGTTCTATCACCGCCATTTACACCGTGCTCGCCGAGGGCGATGACGCGGCCGACCCGATTGTGGACATTGCCCGCGCCTCATTGGACGGTCAAGTGATGTTGTCGCGCAAACTCGCCGACTCAGCGCATTACCCTGCGATTGATTTGACCGGCTCTATTTCTCGTTTGATGCAAACTTTGCTTAGCAGCGAAGATTTGAAGTTATCCAATAAATTGCGTCGTCTTTGGTCTTTGTATCAGCAAAACGTTGACCTGATTCAGGTGGGCGCGTATGAAAATGGTTCTAACCCTGAGTTGGACGAAGCGATTCGCTTAAACGATCGTATAGTTGGTTTTTTGCGTCAAGATATGCACATCAGTCAAGACTACGAAGTCACGCGTTCGCAACTGCGTGACTTGCTCAACCAATCATGATGGGAATACACAATGCAGGTGCGTAGTTGTTGGGCTGTGCTGACCAAAAAAGCCAAGGACACCGAGGAACTGATACAGCGTTCCTATGCCGATGCCCAAAAAAAATTGCGAGCCTTACAGGAAAGCCGTCAGCGCATGGATACCCTGCTGGATGACTACAAAAAGCGTGCGCTTGAATCCCAAGCCTTGCTCCACAGCATGGTCGACACCACCAACCAGCGTCAATTCATTTTGCATTTGCAAGACTTGGTGAACCGCGTAGAAAATGACATCGTCAAAGCTTCGGTAGAGCTCGAAGGCATCAAGCTGGCCATGCTGCAGGCCACCCATCAGCGCATGAAGATGGAAACCATGCAAGAAAAAGACGAGCAGGCCGTTAAGACTTGGGAGCGCAAACGCGACCAAAAAGAAATGGATACCTTGGGTTTGACGCTGTTTAATTTGAAGACTTGACCCAACCCGCTTCTAACCAGTGCCAATAGTGCGGCTTGAAAGCCCATGGAATCAAGGTAGTGGAAGTATGCGGCGCAAATACGCCTGCAGTGGCATGGTCAAGCCAGACCCCTTTGGCATTGACTTGGGTCAGCAGGCCTTGAACCGCCTCACTTAACAGTTGTTTTTTACCATTGCATTCGACTTGTGCGGTTTCCTCATCCGCCTCGTCAAGACGCTTGAAGCTTAAGGTTTGAATCACAGACGCGGCCATGGCAGGGTCGGTCGGACCCGAGTAGACATCATGCAAGCTGCCCCAACTGCGCCCTTTGAGCAGCAGTTTGAGGTGACGCAGCTGCCGCTCGGCAATGTCTTCGTCCCCTAGACGAACACTTACCTGACCCAGCACATTGTCAAACCACAGGCAAGCGTCAGGGTGTGCACGCAACAACTGCGGTAACCCTGCAATGGCATCTTCGCGGTGAAAACGCAGTTGTGTGCCGTGTTCGCGCAAACCCTTTGCGTGGCGCAACCGAAACAAGACTGGCACCAAAGGGTCGATGTCGACCACATCGATTTGCTTGAAGCGGGCGAGCCAAGGCGTGGGAAGCATCCAACCGGCGCTTGGGCCTATCAGCAGCAAATGGTTTTGCTTGGGTTCAATGCCCGCCAAAAATTGAGCGATTTTCTCGCGGGTGGGCAGCCATCTGTTAAGCGATCGCAGGGCATGCACATGCCAGTTCAGGCCACCCGTGCCGCCCGCATTCGCAATATCGCGAATCCAAGTCGCCCATGCCAAGCGGGGTATGCGACTAGCGCTCACACACCACCTTGAACATGGTGAAGACTGGGGAATTGGGTGGAACGGCTTGCCATTGATCGAAGATACCTTCGCTGGTGAGCGCCTCGCCGCTCAGCTTGTGTCCACTGTACAAGGACATGGATCGGGTGCGAACTTGGCGTTTAGCGCACTCCATTTCCATCAACGCACGACTGGACAGGTAAGCCTTGCCTTGGGATGTTTTTTGGGGTTCACGGTAATCCAACATGGTCCAAACGCGGCGCAGTGGGCCGTCTTTTTCGATGGAAGCGCGGTCTATGCCGTAGGTGCCGTGGTCTGCCAAGCCCAAAGAAACCCAGTCCGAAGCGTGTGCACCCATAGCGAGGGTGCTGAAACACAGGCAAACAAGGAATTTGTAGGAATGCTCAAGATTTTTCATGAATTGACGTTTCTGCGATGGATAATGGGGCACCATGCCAAACCAAGACTGGGTTCAGTATTCTCTCAGTATGACATTCGTCTTGTTGCTGTTGGCGGCGGTCCTTTGGTGGCTGTCGCGTCGCAACAAGGGCTTTCTCCTCCCCTCTGGCAAACGCCGTATCCAAATTTTGGAGGCCTACCCCATGGGCATGCGGCACAAGCTGTTGCTGGTTCAGGTGGACTCTCAAAGACTGTTGTTGGCGGTCAACCCCAACGATATCCAAAAACTGCACGCATGGCCGGCAGATTCTCCTCCCCCCGTTGAGCAAGGTGTTCCCGATGCGCATTAAACATGGATGGTGGTGCTTTGCACTGATGCTGCTGGTCTTGGTCTTGCCCGATGTGGCCTTGGCACAAGGCCTGCCTTTGGTGACCGTCAACAGCGGCAAAACTGGTCAGCAGTACAGTATGACACTGCAGTTGCTGGGCTTGATGACGGTGCTCACTGTGTTGCCCTCACTGCTCTTGATGATGACCTCTTTTGTGCGCATCATCATTGTGTTGTCTATCCTGCGCCAAGCCCTGGGAACCGGGCAAACACCGCCCAACACGGTGTTGGTGGGTCTGGCTTTGTTCCTGACGTTTTTCATCATGTCACCGGTGTTTGACGAGGTCTACACCAAAGCCGTGGCGCCGTATATGAATGGCGCCTTGCAATTTGACAAGGCCTTGGCAGCCGCTGAGGTGCCGGTGCGTAACTTCATGATGCTGCAAACCCGCGAAGACGATATCGCCATGTTCATGCAGATTGGCCAGAAAAAAGAACTCGACAACGCCGCCGATGTGCCATTCACCACCTTGGTGCCGGCCTTCATGACCTCGGAGCTCAAGAGCGCTTTCATGATTGGTTTCATGATTTACATCCCCTTTGTGGTGATCGATTTGATCGTTGCCAGCGTGTTGATGTCCATGGGCATGATGATGCTCTCGCCCATGATCATCTCCATGCCTTTTAAGTTGATGTTGTTTGTGCTGGTCGATGGGTGGACGCTGGTCATGGGTTCACTGGCGGCGAGTTTTATTTACAAGTGAGGTAGCTATGGATACAGCCACAGTGGTAGATATGGGGCGACAAGCTTTGTGGATGACGATGCTGATTTCAGCCCCCATGTTGTTGGTGGGTTTGGTGGTGGGTTTGATCGTGGGTATTTTCCAAGCAGCCACCTCTATCAACGAGCAAACATTAAGCTTTATTCCTAAGCTCTTGGCGATCGGCTTGACGGCCGCCATTTTTGGCGGATGGATGATCAACAGCTTGGTCGACTACACCAAAATTTTGTATGGTCGTATTCCAGGCTTGTTTGGCTAAGCACTGATGAACATCGAGATGCTAAATTTGCTAGACAGGTTTTATGCCCTGGTCTGGCCGATGCTGCGCATCTCTGCCTTTTTAGCGTTCTCATCTATTTTTTCTATCCGTGCGGTCAGTCTTCGCATACGTTTGTCGATTTCGATTGTGCTGGCTGTTTTCTTGTCTTTGCACCTGGAGATACCGCGCATTGATCCCGCCACAGCAGAGGGGCTTAAAGAGATCGTCAACCAGTTGTTTGTAGGCTTGGTGATGGCCTTGATCATGCAAATTTCAAGCGCGGCCATTGTGGTGGCAGGTCAAGCGGTGTCTGGCTCTATGGGTTTGTCCATGGCCAATATGGTGGACCCCTCATTTGGTAATGTCCCTGTGATTTCTCAATTTTTTACCATTCTCGGCACCTTGGTGTTCTTATCGATTGGTGGGCATTTGATTGTGTTTGGCTTGCTGCTGGAGTCCTTCACTTTATTTCCCATCGGTAAATCAATGTTGACGCAAGACCTGCTGGGCAAGATCACGGCCTGGGGAGCGTTGATGTTTGTCTCTGCGCTGTTGATTTCATTGCCGGTGGTCATTACCTTGTTGTTCGTCAACATCGGTGTGGGCTTCATCACCCGAGCCGCGCCCAGTTTGAATATTTTCTCGGTGGGCTTGCCCGCCTTGCTCATCGCTGGATTTGTGGTGCTGTGGCTGTCCATTCCCAGTGTGATTCAACGCATCAGTTGGTTATGGGTGCAAACCTTTAGCCAGATGCGCAGCCTATTGACGGGCGGCTAGGGCATGGCAGACGATTCCTCAGAACGTACCGAAGAACCTACCGCACAGCGACTGAAAAAGGCGCGTGATGAAGGTCAGATCGCCCGATCCGTGGAATTGTCAACCGCTGCCCTCTTGGTCACAGCGACTTTGTTTTTCAGTATGGCGGGTGGCTATATGTTCAGCCGTTTGGGTGCTTTGTTTACAAACCAGTTGCAGTTTGATCGCAAGGTGATGGACAAGGCCGAACTGTTGCCCGGCATCTTTTTCCAATCGGTGATTGATGGCTATATCTTGATATTGCCCATCATGATTTTGCTGGCCTTTGTGGCGGTTGTCTCGACAGTCCTGAGTGGTGGCTTGGTTTTTTCCTTAGGGATGCTGGCGCCTAAATTCAGCAAGCTCAACCCGATGTCTGGTTTAGCCCGTATGTTTGGCACCAAAGCCTTGATTGAGCTGTCCAAAGCCATTTTGAAATTTGGACTGATCAGCCTTATCTTGTGGATCTCGGTTTCCAACAATATCGATGACTTGATCACGCTCAATCGTTTGGATTTAGGCACCGCTGTTCAACATGCTGGCACCATGATTTTGGATGCCTGTTTTTGGATGAGCATGGGCTTGGTGCTGATTGCGTTGTTGGATGTTCCTTTGCAGCAATACCAAGTCAATAAAAAGCTCAAGATGACCCGTCAAGAGATCAAGGACGAGATGAAGAACTCTGAGGGCCGTCCCGAGGTCAAAGCCACCATTCGCAGGCGTCAACGCGAGATGGCGAACGGCCGCATGTTGGACAGGGTCAAGGACGCTGATGTGGTCATCACCAACCCCCAACACTTTGCTGTTGCTTTGAGCTATGACCCCAATTCGGATGGCGCACCCACACTGATCGCCAAGGGCACCGACGAATTGGCAAGCCGCATCAAAGCGCTTGCCAAAGAGGAGGGCGTCTATATCTTTGAGGCGCCCGAGTTGGCCAGAGCGCTTTACTTCACCACCAAGTTGGAAGAGCCCATCCATGAGGCGCTCTACCATGCAGTCGCCCAAGTCATTGCTTATGTGTTCAGCCTGAACCAGTCTTACGCGCCTGGGGAGGGCATCATCAAGCCGACCTTGCGAATCCCCGACAATATGCGCTATGACGAAAACGGTTTTCTCTTTCAATGATGAGTCCAGAAAGACGAATCGACCATGAGTGATTTTTACCAAAGCCCTGCTGACAAACTGCGGTTTGAGATTTTGCTCAAGTCGCTGCGGGAGGGGCGGCTCAATTTAGCCATTCTTGGCGACGATGAAGTCGCACTGACCTATTACGGCAGGCGTATCTTTCAACACCTGCGTGAGCAGGGTGAGTCGCATGTGGAGTTGTGGACCTCGGCCGACTCGGAAAAACTGGTCGACCGCTTCAACGAAATACTGTCAGAGTTAACAGTTGACCAAGCGGTTGACAAGGGCAACAAAGCAGCCCCCAAACGCTTCATGATTTTTCCCGACACCCAAGCCATCCAAGAATTCGAATTGCAACTCTTGGCCCGTTTGGTCAATGGGTTTCCAGCCAGCAACATCAATTTGATTTTGCTGGTGAACAACCAAACCTCTTACGAGAAAAAGCTGGCCACCTTTGGTAAAAATTTATTGCAATGGGTATTAGAGACAGAAGACCCCACCCCTCCAAAGTCCCAACGTATCGAAACCCGCGACGATTTTTCTGCTTCGCAAAAGACCACTGCACCGATGGCGGCAGCCTCGGGCAAGACTTTCACCTTGCCGCCAGCGCCCCTGCCTCCCTTGGATGTACCCGAACAAGGCATGGCCCCCACCAAGGCCGCAACTTTGCCCGCCGGTGAATCAACGCCAGAACTCGACGACCCCATGGATCCAGTGATGGGGGAAGAGGTGGTTACAGCAAGCACTTTGAGCGGCGAAGAGTTGGCCAAAGAGTGGGCCGACAGTGCGGCTGCATCCAGGCGCAGCACGAAAATTGTTGCCATCTTGCTGGTGGCTATCTTGGGCAGTTTGGCGACCTTTGGTTTTCTATACCAAGACCTGATTCGCCAAGAGGCTGAGTCTTTGCAAGATTACTTGGGCGGCAAAAAACCTGTGGCAGAAGTCCAAGCCGACCAAGCGCCTGCACCTGCAGCGACGGTTTCCATGTCTTCCAGCAACACCTCAGACCCTAAATCGCCCGATATTGTGCTGAGTGAAAAAGAAGAGCTTGTCAGCCCCAGCACCCCTGCGATCCCCAGCCCACCAGTTGCTGCCGCACCCAGTTCACCGTCACCAGCCCCCACGCCAGCTGTTCCTGAGCCAGCAGCAGCCCCCGCCCCCAGTGTGGTGGAGGCTAAGAAAAAACCTGAAATAGCGGCAGAAAAATCCGCTGGTGCTGACGATCCTGTTTGGGTCAGCAAACTTGATGGCGATACTTGGGTCTTGCAGCATGGTGCTTTTGACAGTTTGGCTGAGGCCAAAGCGTTTCAAGCCAACTCCAGCTTGTTCAAGTCGGCGCAAGTCCTGTTCAGTCAACGTAAAGGCGGGAAATCGTTTTACATTGTCTTGACCGGGCCCTATGCAGACAAAGCCATGGCAGAGACCCAAATGCGGCAAAACCCAGCCATGGCCAAAGCTTGGCTCAGAACCTCGAAGTCTTTGAAAGCTCAGTTTCAGGACTGAAACTTCAAAGATTTTTCAAGTTGTCCGTCTTGCGGCCGACTTTAACTGCGGAGATTTTTTATGAGCAGTGAAGATACGTTTGACGATAAGCCTTTGGCCGATGTCGATGAGCAGGCGCTTGCCAAAGCTTTAGACAACGAACATGTGTTCGAGCGCAGCAGTGCGCCAGCTGCCTTGGTGAAGCCAACGGCTTCAAGTACAGATGAGTTTCCCGATGAGCCTGAACCTGAAACAGAGCCCATGCCTGAACCCGAGCCACTTGACGCAGAGTTCGTGGATCCGGTCAGCCCAGAGGTTTCTGATTCAGCCGAGAAAGCCCCAGAGCATGTCAGCAGCTATGGTCAAAGCGACCCTGCCACTTTGGCTGCGCAAGGCTCAGGCGAGTTGCAACACGCTCAATTAGGCCCAGTCCAAACCCGTGAACTGGCAGAGGCTGAGCTGGCATCTTCTGACACGGAACAACCCACTTCATCTGAACCAACGCAAACCCCTTCGTCCTCAGAGGGACAGGTTTTGCAACCCCATTTAGCCCATTTGGCTCAAGTTGGCCTGACTGACTCCGATACATGGGAAGAGCAGATTAAGCCAAGGATTGAGCATTTGCATGAGCAAATCGATGAAGTGAATGTCCGGCTTGACCATTTGATGACCCGAAAATACCGATAAGGACACGACCCATGGCGCAAGAACAGGAAAACGCAAAAACCGCCGAAGCTGGCGCGGTTTTGGCCGAGCCGTCTGCTGCCACCCAAGGGGATGTCATCGCTGAGGGTATCGAGGCTTTGCAAGCGCAGGCACTCGATGGCAGCGAAGTCTCTAAACAACTCGAAGACCTCACCGGTGTGGTGCTCAGCTCCGCTGAGGTGTCCACCCGTTCAGCCGAGGTGGCGGCCAACATCAGCGAGGAAATGCGCAATGTGATGGTCAAGGTAGACGATATGAGCCGGCGCAATGTGCTGCATTCGCGCGTCATGTTGGTCGGTTTGCTCAGTTTCTTGATGATTGCGGTGGGTACCTTCTTTGCTATTTCCACCCGATTGCAACAAAACATTCGCCAGTTGGATGTGCTCTCGCTGGCGGTGGGCAAGCGCGTGGTGGAACTCGACGCCACCTTGGCCGCTTTTGGCGACGCCACCAGTGGCTTGGGGAATGCCACTGAAAAACTCGATGGCATGGAAGAGCGTCAGGCCAAACTTGACAGCAAAATCGAAGCTCGGATGGAAGACATGAGCAAACTGTTTGGCAAGATGCCCGAACAAATTGCCGGTCAGGTCAATGGGCAAAGCGAGAAAAGCTTGGACGCGAAATTGCAAAACCTGCAAAAAAGCATTCAAGCCGTAGAAGCCAAAGTGCAGGCCTTGTCTGCCAAAGCACCTGCTGCTGCACCCGCCCAAAACAACCAAGCGGTAATTCTGGAAATTCAAAAGCTCAAAAAAGATTTAGAAGCTGCTATTTCCTCTAACCAAATCGCCGCCAAAGCCGCGCGTGAGCAAGAAAAAGCCGCTGAAAAAGCGGCTGAAAAGGCCGCCATTGCGGCGTCGCGTAATCCGCCTTTGAGCATGCCCGTTGCTGCATCAGAGGATAAATCGGCTGAAAGCAAGGCGGCTGCAGCACTCAGAGCCAAAGCCAAAGCTGCTGAAGCCAAGGCCGCAGAAGCCAAGGCAGCTGAAGCTAAAGCACAAGCCAAGGCAGCCGCTGACGCCAAAGCCGCGGAAGACGCTAAGGCAGCCGAAGCCAAGGCCAAGGCAGACGCCAAGGCCGCTGAAGCCCGCGCCAAGGCGATTGAGGCCAGAGCGGCGGCTGAGCGGTCTGCTCAACCCCCGGCCATTCCCCCACGCGCTCAGCCCAAAGAAGACCGGGTCATTTACCCCCGTCCCAATACGGATAACTGAGCGGACAGCTAAGTTGCCAGTTCCAGCGACAGTTGATCGTCAAGCTGAAAATGCTTGGACGTAGCCAGTGGCCAAAACTCGGTAAAAACTGTAGGCATGCCTTTGGTAGTTTTTTTCAACAAACTGCCTTCTGCCAAGGTGGGGTACAAATCTTCCAATGAGCAGGTTTGGTGGGCGCTGACGCGGCGCATGATGTGCTTGGCCTGAAGCTTGTCAGGCGATTTAAAACCCGCTGCTTGCAACAATTCTTGCAATGCCTCCAAGGTATGGTGGTGAAAATTTTTCACCCGCTGGGCTTTGCTGGGTACCACCAAGGCCATTTGGCGCTGCGGATCCTGGGTGGTGACACCCGTCGGACAATTCCCCGTGTGACAGGTTTGCGCTTGTATGCAACCCAAGGCAAACATGAAACCTCTGGCGCTGTTGCACCAGTCGGCGCCCAGCGCCAAGGCGCGAACAATGTCAAAACTGCTGATGATTTTGCCGCTCGCACCCAAGCGAATTTGCGAGCGCAAGTTCACGCCCACCAAGGTGTTGTGTACCAAACGCAGGCCCTCCAACATGGGCATGCCCATGTGGTCAGAAAACTCCAACGGCGCGGCCCCTGTGCCGCCTTCTGCACCATCGACAACGATGAAATCAGGGGTGATGCCGGTCTCCAGCATGGCCTTCACGATGGCAAACCACTCCCAAGGGTGACCCACGCAAAACTTAAACCCGGTAGGTTTACCGCCGCTCAAGGTGCGCAGTTGCTGCACAAATTCAAGCAGTTCAATCGGGTTGGAAAAGGCGCTGTGCGAAGCGGGTGAGACACAGTCTTGATCGATGGGGACACCACGCGCTTGGGCAATTTCCTCGGTCATTTTGGCTGCTGGCAAGACGCCGCCGTGACCAGGTTTGGCGCCTTGGCTGAGCTTGATTTCGATCATCTTCACCTGCGGATCAAGCGCTTGGCGGGTAAAGCCCTCTGGGTCAAATTGACCTTGTGCGTCACGGCAGCCAAAATAACCCGAGCCGATTTCCCATATCAAGTCGCCGCCGTAGACGCGGTGGTGGCGTGAGATGGAGCCTTCACCGGTGTCGTGGGCAAAGCCACCCATTTGTGCACCTTGGTTCAAGGCCATGATGGCGTTGGCGCTTAGCGCACCAAAGCTCATGGCCGAGACATTGAACAGACTCAGGTCGTAGGCTTGGGTGCAGTTTTTGCCGCCCACACGAACACGAAAATCGTGGCTTTGAATTTGCGTTGGTGCCATGGAGTGGGTCAACCATTCATAGCCTTCGCTCATCACATTGAGTTGCGTACCAAAAGGTCGTTTGTCGGATTGTCCTTTGGCTCTGGCGTAGACCAGCGAGCGCTGGGCGCGGGAAAAGGGCTCGGCCTCGTTCTCGCTTTCGATGAAGTACTGGCGAATTTCAGGGCGAACGAATTCCAGCAAAAACCGCATATGTCCCAAGATGGGGTAGTTGCGCAAGATGGCATGGTGGGTTTGCAATAAATCGTGCACGCCTACCGCACTGAGCAGCGCAAACAGCAACAACCACCAAGAGAACTGCCCGCCGGCGAGCAGCACCAACAGACTCAGACATAAAGCACCTAGACAAACAAAGAAGGTGGTGTAGCGCACCGGATAGGGCACGCGAATGGCATTGATGCGGCGAAGGATTTGAGATGGATCGGGCATGGGGGAAACTCTCGTGGGGCCCCACCCGTTTTTCGACGTCAGGGTGGCGAATGACGCAAACGTGAAGCCAGCCTAGCTTGCGCCAAGGAGGATACCTCAGCGCGAAGACGTGCCATTGACAGTTGTTGGTCGGCTGAGCGTTGAATTTCTTGCAAGTCTTTCAAAATGCTTTGGCGCAGTGTGTCTAACTCCACATCGATGGTGGACAAACGTTTGCGCAACTCGCGTTGCTGGTTCATGCGCTGGCTGAGCAAGCTCACGCTGCCGGCAATGACTTTCCAGTTTTGCGCCAACTCGTCTTGCGCTGGGCGGTTTAACTGCTCGAAGAGTTCGCCCAGCAAGGGGTCGTGAAGTACTTCGCTAGAGGCTTCTGCGTTGGTTTGGGTAACCTCTTCACTTTGGGTGTTGTTGAAGTTGTGCACCTGCGCCCAACCCATGCCTGGGTCGTACTGCTTCAGACCTTTGAATGCGAGGAATTTTTCTTCAGACATGGCCAGACCGTGTGTGCTTGGTCTTCAAAGCTTGGTTGCGTTACCGCGAGCCAAACGTTTGAGGAATTCAGGGATACCGATTTGCGACAAAGATCGGCTGTTGACAATGGCTTCGTCTTGCTCGGCCACTTTGCGCTGACGGTAGCGACCCAGCACCGAGTACTGCGAGGCATTGGGAATGGTCTCCAGCACACTGGCCTTGGCCGCAACCAAAGGCACACGTACACGGCTGGTGTCTTGTTCGGTCAGCTTCACGGGTGCAGGCTTGCGCGGCAAGTTGGCCTGCGCCATACGAATATCCCGTGCAGCGCAAATCGCTTCGCCAAACTCACGGAACGACTCGCCACCAATGTCTTGGGCATCCATCAGGTAGCCACGCTCGAACAAATCGCGGGCAGATTGGGATTCCAAAATGGGTGGCGCCAGCATGAAGCTGACAGGAAAGCGTTGACGGGTGAAGACGTCAGAGCTGAGTTGCTCATTGAGCACCCGAGTCGGGCACACCACCAACATGGGGCGACGCTCCGAGGCCGAGTCAAACACCCAGCGGTTGCGGTTCAAAAAGCCGGAAGTTGCTGCAAGCTCAATTTCGGAAACCGAGGTGGGCACCAGCACCATATCGAACTCGAACATCAATTCGCCGGCCAATGAGTCGGACCAAGTCAGGTCGCAGACCAAAATATCGCATTCACTGGCAGCACGGCGCATTTGCAAACGCGCTTCAAAAATAGGGCGGTTGCCGCCTTGGTCCACGGGCAAAGCCAAGTGTTTGATAACAGCGCCTACGTCGGGCGCTTGTTTGAGCCAATTGCTCGAGGAGCCGTGGGGATCCCAATCGATCAGGGTCACAGCCAAATTCATACTACGACTCAGATAAGCCACTAAGTTGGCTGACAGCGTGCTTTTACCAACGCCGCCTTTTTGACTTGTGACCAAAATCTTGAATGCCATCATCAGCTCCAAAAGTTACGGAGGTGTCGAATCCACGGGCTTTTGCAATCTGCAGAAACCAAATGAGGAAATTTCCGTAAAGGGGGATGGATATTAGCTTTTTTTGCGTTTATGTCAAATTTTGCGTTTTATTGAATGTTGTTTTGTCGCTACTCGGATGCCTGACTCGGCTTTGCTACACAATTACAGCCAATGGACAAAATTCGCATCGATAAATGGTTGTGGGCCGCGCGCTTTTACAAAACCCGCTCCTTGGCCACGGACGAGATCAACAAAGGCCGCATCGAGGTCAATCAACAGACTGCCAAACCCTCCAGAGAGGTGAAAGCGGGCGATACCGTGGCCATACGGCGTGAAGGTTTGGTGCGCACGGTGACGGTGATGGGTTTGAGTGGTGTGCGCGGTTCCGCGCCGGTTGCCCAAACCTTGTACGCCGACACCCCAGAGAGCATCCAAGCCAAAGACGCTTATGTGCAGCAGCGTCGTTTTGCCAAAGAACCCGCCCTGTCCATAGAGCATGGGCGTCCGACCAAGCGCGACAGGCGCGAATTGCAACAGGCCCAGCATGGCTGGGATGACCGATGGAGTGCATCAATTGATTAATTTGTGGACGATGGCTTTGCGTGCCTTGTGGCGTGACGCCAGAGCGGGCGAGCTGCGCTTGCTGTGGGTGGCGGTGGCTTTGGGCGTGGCGGCTTTAACTTCAGTGGGGGTTTTGGCCAATCGAATCGAAGGCGGCTTGCAGCGCGATGCCCGCCAGTTGTTGGGTGGCGATGCAGTGATCGCCAGCGACCATGAACTGCCCAGCGAACTGTTTGACCAAGTCAAGCGCTTTGACCTGACCGCAGCGAGCACCCTGAGCTTTCCCACCATGGCGCGCAGCAGCCAAGGGGCGAGCCGTTTGGTGGCATTGAAGGCGGTCGCCGATGGCTACCCCCTGCGTGGCCGCTTGCAGATTGACCGGCCTGTGCCTGTCACCGACCGCTTACCCGCCAGTGGCGAGGCGTGGGTGGAACCTGCGCTGATGGAAGCCTTAGAAGTCAAGCTGGGTGATGAATTATTGCTAGGTGAGCGCAGACTTCGAATTACCGAGGTGCTCATCAGTGAACCCGATCGGGGCGCTGGTTTCATGAACTTCGCCCCACGGGTGATGATGAACCAAGCCGATTTACCCGCTACCCAGTTAGTGCAGCCGGCCAGCCGTCTCAACTGGCGACTGGCCGTGATTGGGTCGCCCAACAAGGTCAGCGAATTTGTGGCTTGGGCCGATGGCTATGTGAAGCAGCCCGAGGGACGCGGGTTGCGGGTGGAAACCATGGAAGCTGGGCGGCCCGAAATGCGCCAAACCTTGGACCGAGCTGAAAAGTTTTTGCATTTGGTGGCGCTCTTGGCTGCTTTGCTCAGCGCCGTAGCCGTGGCTTTGGCGGCCAGAGGTTTTGCGGCAAGGCATTTGGATGACTGCGCAATGCTTAGGGTGTTGGGGCAAAGCCAGCGGGATATCTTGACGGTGTATGTCATCGAGTTCTTCACCGTGGGTTTATTCGCCAGCGTATTGGGTTTAGTGCTGGGCTATGGTTTGCACCAAGTCTTCATCTCTTTACTGGCAGGTTTGGTGGAGACTGATTTACCAGCCCCTGGCATGGCGCCTTTTTGGCAAGGCTTGGGGTCCGGCTTGACTTTGCTGGCGGCCTTTGGCTTGCCGCCCATTCTGCAACTGGCGCAGGTGCCTGCTTTGCGGGTGATACGGCGCGACCTTGGGCCCTTGCGGGCGACTTCTTTGGGTGTGATGGGCTTGGGCCTCTTGGGTTTTTCAGCGCTTTTGCTGAGTGCCAGCCGCGACCTCTGGCTTGGCCTCATGGTGGTGGGCGGCTTTGCTGTTGCGGTGTTGGTGTTTGCCGGCATGGCGTGGCTGGGGGTGATGGGTTTGCGCCGCGCGATGCAGATCAGCGGTCTGCCTATTTGGTTGCGCATGGCCACGCGGCAGATCAGCGCCCGCCCTGGCTACACCGTGGTGCAGGTCAGTGCCTTGTCGGTCGGTTTGCTGGCTCTGATGTTGCTGGTGCTTTTGCGTACCGATTTGGTCGACAGCTGGCGCAACGCCACACCGGCGGATGCGCCCAACCGTTTTGTCATCAATATTCAGCCAACGCAGTCGCAAGATTTTTTACAAAACTTGAAAGACGCAGGAGTTGCCAAGCTGGACTGGTACCCCATGATGCGGGGGCGGCTGATTCAAATCAATGGTGAAAACATGCGAGCCGAGCGCTACACCGACGAGCGGGCGCAACGCTTGATTGAGCGGGAGTTCAATATCTCCCACACGACCGAAGCACCGGTGCACAACCAGATCGTGCAAGGCACTTGGAAACCAGAAGAAACCAATGCCATCAGCATGGAGGAAGGCATTGCCAAAACCCTTCAACTCAAGCTGGGCGACCAACTGCGCTTTGACATGGCGGGCGTGATGATGGATGTGCGCGTGACCTCCATACGGCGGGTGGATTGGACGTCGATGCGTGCCAATTTCTTTGCCATCTACCCTGTCTCTGCCATGCCAGACATACCCATGACCTATATCGCTGCCTACCGCGCACCCACGCAGTCGGGCTTTGACAATGCCTTGGTCAACAAGTTTCCCAATATCACCAATGTAGACATGGGTGCCACCATCAACCAGATTCAAAAAGTGCTGGGACAGGTGATTGGTGCGGTGGAGTTTTTGTTTGCCTTCACCTTGGCGGCGGGCTTGGTGGTGCTGTTTGCTGCGGTCACCGCCACCCGTGAAGAGCGTGCCCGTGAATATGCGGTGCTGCGGGCTTTGGGGGCCGGCAACCAGTTGCTGCGCCAAGTACAAACTGCTGAACTTTTGGGTGTGGGTGCGTTGTCAGGTGCACTGGCTGCGCTGGTGGCGGTATTCATGGGCTGGGGCTTGGCGCGTTATGTGTTCGAGTTTGCCTGGACCGCCTCGCCGTGGGTGCC
>CAMDKR010000022.1 GCA_945901225.1 Bordetella parapertussis
CCGGTGCCGCAACCGGCGTCGAGCAAGCGCAGACCGCGCATGTCCTCGGGCAGCCACGACAACAAGGTGTGGCGCATCTGGTCGCGGCCCTTGCGCACGGTGGCGCGGATGCGCCCCACGGGTGCGTTGGAGGTCAACACCTCCCAAGCTTTGGCAGCGGTGCGATCGAAATAGTGTTCGATCTCACCGCGCCGTGCGACGTAGCTGGCTTGGTTCATGTCAGTCAAATCCCAACAAATCAAAAATATCGCGGTCTTTCATGGGGATGGAAGGCAGCGGGTCGGAGCCAGCCCACAAGGCCGCGGCCAAGCGCATGTACTCGTCTTGCACGGCTTTGATGGCGGGCGTGGCTTCCAACTCAAACATAGTGCATTTCTGCAAACGGCTTTTGCGGATTTCATCCAGCATGGGGAAATGCGCCATGTTTTTCAAACCGGTGGCAGCGTTGTATTTGTCGACTTGGTCGGTGTCGTCGCTGCGGTTGACGATCACACCGCCCAAGCGCACGTTGTAGTTTTTCGACTTGGCACCGATGGCTTGCACGATGCGGTTCATGGCGAAGATGGAGTCAAAGTCGTTGGCGGTGACGATCAAGGCGCGGTCGGCGTGTTGCAGGGGGGCGGCAAAACCGCCGCACACCACATCGCCCAGCACATCGAAGATGACCACGTCGGTGTCTTCCAGCAAATGGTGCTCTTTCAAGAGCTTGACGGTTTGCCCCACCACATAGCCGCCGCAGCCGGTGCCAGCGGGTGGGCCACCGGCTTCGACGCACATCACACCGTTGTAGCCTTGAAACACAAAGTCTTCTACGCGCAGCTCTTCGGCATGGAAGTCCACGGTTTCGAGCACATCAATCACTGTGGGCAGCATTTTTTTGGTGAGCGTGAAGGTGCTGTCGTGCTTGGGGTCACAACCAATTTGCAGCACCCGCTTACCCAGTCTGGAAAAGGCGGCCGACAGGTTCGAAGAAGTGGTGCTCTTGCCAATGCCGCCTTTGCCGTAAATGGCAAACACCTTGGCATTGCCGATCTTCACACTGGGGTCAAGCTGCACTTGCACGCTGCCCTCGCCGTCGGGGCGTCCGCCGCGTTTGATTTGGCTGACGGGGATGGTGGCGGTTTCAATCATTGACTTGACTCCTGTGGGACTTCAGCGGCTGAAATGAGCCTTGGCTTCGTACATGGTTTCCACCGTGATGCGCGATACACCGCGTTCACGGGCAAAAGTTTCGGTATTTCGACGCGCTTTGCCGCGCACAAAAAATGGGATTTTTTTGAGTTCTTTTTCAGCTTCAGGTGCCCAACTGCTTTCGTTGCTGGCGACTGTTTCAGCGCCCACACTGGCGGGTGAAGGCAGTTCGATGTTGTTGGTGCTGACTATTTTTGGTTCAAGGACTGGCACGGCTGCCTTGGCTGCTATGCCATGACCCGAGCCAAGGTGCGAGGGTGCCGCGCCGTCGTGGAACTCGAAGTCTTCGCGGAACATGCCTAGCAAGTGCTCTTCCAAACCCATCATCAAAGGGTGCACCCAAGTGTCAAACAAGACATTAGCACCCTCAAAGCCCATTTGGGGTGCGTAACGTGCGGGGAAATCTTGCACATGCATGGGTGCTGAAATGACCGCGCAAGGCACGCCCAAGCGCTTGGCAATGTGACGCTCCATTTGGGTACCCAAGAGCAACTCGGGATGCATGGCTTTGACCGCGTCTTCGACTTCCAAATAGTCGTCAGAGATTAAAGCTTCGATACCGTAGAGCTTGGCTGCATCGCGCACCTCACGGGCAAATTCACGGCTGTAGGTGCCCAAGCCAACCACCTCGAACCCCATCTCTTGGTGGGCCACACGTGCCGCAGCAATGGCGTGGGTGGCGTCACCGAACACAAATACGCGCTTGCCGGTGAGGTAGGTGGAGTCCACCGATTTGGCATACCACTTGGCGCGGGAATCTTGGCTGTAATCGGCCAAAGTTTTGCCGCTGTTGGTGATGCCCGCCAACTCACGTACTTCACGGATGAAATCCAAGGTGCCATTGACGCCATAGGGAATGGCTTGTGTGAAGGGTTGCTCGCAGTTGCGTTGCAACCATTGGGCCGTGGTGCGAGCCAGTTCAGGGTAGAGCACCACGTTGAAATCGGCCTCGGCCAAGCGGCGCACATCGGCGACGCTGGCGTTCAGAGGTGCCACCACATTCACGTGTATGCCAAGTTCTTGCAACAAGGCACAAATTTCTTTCACATCGTCGCGATGGCGAAAACCCAAAGCGGTAGGACCCAAGACATTGCAACTCGCCGTGCGACCTTCTAAAGGCGTGCGACTGTGACCCGTGGGTACCAAGTTGCGCACCAAGTGGTAGAAAGTTTCCGAGGCGCCCCAGTTTTCTTTACGCTGGTAAGCAGGCAACTCCAAGGGCACCACAGGGATGGGCAGGTTCAGCGCCAAGGCCAAGCCACCGGGGTCGTCTTGGATCAACTCGGCGGTGCATGACGCACCCACCAGCATGGCGTTGGGCTTGAAACGCTCGTGGGCTTCACGCGCTGCGGTTTTGAACAACTCGGCGGTGTCGCCCCCTAGGTCGCGAGCCTGGAAAGTGGTGTAGGTGACGGGTGGACGGCGTGGCAAACGCTCGATCATGGTGAACAGCAAATCGGCGTAGGTGTCGCCTTGCGGTGCATGAAGCACGTAATGCACATCGGTCATGGCAGTAGCCACACGCATTGCACCGATGTGAGGAGGGCCTTCGTATGTCCAGAGAGTGAGTTGCATGGTGTATGCCTTATGCAGCCAGTTTGATGCGACGACGCAAGGGGCGACTGAACAACTCGGCCAAGTCGGCTGCTTGTTCGTAGCCTTGGATGGGGGTGAAGACCAATTCGATGGCCCATTTGGTGGTCAAGCCTTGCGCCTCCAGCGGATTGGCCAGTCCTAAGCCGCAGACCACCAGATCGGGCGCGGCGGCGTGGCAACGGTCGAGTTGGTTTTCCACATGCTGGCCCTCGGTGATACGAGAGCCTGGGGGCAGCAGGGCCAATTCCTCGGCCATGAGCTTGCGATGCAAATAAGGCGTTCCGATTTCGTCGAGCACCATGCCCAACTCACGGCTGAGAAAACGCGCAAGCGGAATTTCCAACTGCGAATCGGGAAAGAAGAAGATTTTTTTGCCTTCCAAATGCAGCTTTTGGCGGACCAACGCAGCCTCAGCGCGTTGGCGCGGGGCGCGGGTAACAGCTTCAAACTCGGCGCTAGGCACCCCCCAAGCTGTGGCGGCGGCTTGCAACCAAGCGGTGGTGCCTTCGGCGCCCAATGGGAAAGGCGCGGCAAGTCGCTTGGCACCGCGTGCCTCAAGCGACAAAGTGGTATCGGCCAAAAAAGGTTGCGCTAACAAGTAAAGGGTGTCAGGCCCAATGGAGGGCAGTTCGGTGCTGTTGCGGGGCGGGAAAAAATCCACTGCTGTGATGCCCATGTCTGCCAATAAACGGCGCATTTGGTCTTCAACCACATCGGCCATCGTGCCGACCACCAACAGGCGTTTGCCATAGCCCTGTGGCAGGGTAGGCAGCACGGGCACCAAGGCGTTCAAGCAAGCATCCTCGCCTTGGGTAAAGGTGGTTTCAATGCCACTGCCTGAGTAGTTCAGCACCCGCACCATGGGGTTGTGCGTACGGCTTAAACGTTCGGCGGCGCGGGACAAATCGAGCTTGATCACCTCCGAGGGACACGAGCCCACCAAGAACAAGGTGCGAATGTCAGGGCGGCGGCTGAGCAGTTTGTTGACCACTTTGTCGAGCTCGTCGTTGCAGTCGGCCAAGCCAGCCAAATCGCGCTCATCGATGATGGCGGTGCCAAAACGCGGCTCGGCAAAAATCATCACGCCAGCAGCGGACTGTATGAGGTGGGCGCAGGTACGCGAACCCACCACCAAAAAGAAAGCGTCTTGGATTTTGCGGTGCAACCAAATGATGCCGGTCAGGCCGCAAAACACCTCGCGTTGACCTTTTTCGGTTCGCACCGTGGGCTCGCTGCAGCCAGCGGCGTCACTGCGAATGGGGATGACAGCATTCATGCGGACAACTCCTTGTGCAAAGCCAAGGTGGCACGCTCTTGTATGCGCGCAGCTTTGAGCTTCCAAAGAAACTGCCCCGCATTGATGGCGTAAGCAGCGTAGGCAGCCAAGGCCAACCACAACTGATCGCGGGTGGACATGCTGCCTGTGAACAGCACCCACAAGTAGGCGGTGTGCAAGCCCAGAACCAAGAAGCTGAAAACGTCTTCCCAAAAGAAAGACTTGGCAAAAAGCCATTGATCGAACACCACTTTTTCCCAAATGGAGCCGGTGACCATGATGGTGTAGAGCACCAAAGTCTTGAAAACCACCGACCACACCGCCAAGGCTTCGCCTTGTCCGGTGACCATGTAGCGGGTGATCAAACACACACTGATGCCAAACACGATGAACTGAAAAGCCGCCAAAAAGCCTTGAACTGGCGTCCATATGGTGTTGTCACGGCGAACGCGTTCTTCGGGTGTGTATAAACCCGCGCTGATCACGGTGGTGGCAAATGCTTCGTTCATGGGGGCGGAGTTGTTTTCAAAGTTGATTAACTTTAGATGCCAATGCGCATAGTGTCAACTTAAATTGACGTTATTTAATACTGACATTGCAGGGGTTTTCCCTAGTCTTGATGTGTCAAAAAAATATGACACTTAGGCAACTTTTGAATTGTGATCGCACCGAACCTGAAAATTCAGCATGGACCAGCAAGAAAGACAAGCCATGACCGCGCCATTAAGCGTGGCGATCAAAGCGCACGTGATCCCGCAGTTGCTGAGCCATTCGCCCAATGAACCTGCTGACATAGGTTTGGCCAAGCGACAAAGTGAAGTGTTGGCCAAGGGCTGCTTGTCTTTGTCGCCCCGTGAACTTGAGTTCAGTGTCTTGAACATGCGCCGACAAGGTTTGGGCTTGGAAACTTTGTTTTTGCGAACCATTCCTAATGCAGCACGCTTGTTTCACGAATGGTGGGTGCAGGATGAAATCGACTTCGTTGCAGCGACCCAAGCCAGTTACCGTCTACAAGAATTGGTCTATAGCCTGAGCGCCGAATTTGTGTTGTCAGGCCCCAAATGCGGCGGCTTGTCAAACTACAGCGCCTTATTGGTTAATACGCCCAACTCTCAGCATTCTCTTGGTCTGCTTATTCTTTCGCAGTATTTCAAGCGCTATGGCTGGCACATATTGGGCGGCACCACTTGGAGAGAGCCAGATATGGTGATCATGGTGCAGTCAAGTCATATCGATTTGATGGGTTTGTCGGTGTCGGATGAAAAACAATTTGGCTACTTAAAGCAATTGATAGCCAATTTGCGAAAAAAGTCCCTCAACCCTGGTTTGTTGATCATGGTGGGCGGACCGATGCTGGCAAAACATGCGCAATTGTGTGAATGGCTGGGAGCTGATTTTGCGTGTTTGCACGCGGATCAGGCGCAATTGATGGCGATGCAGCAGGTTGAGCAAGCGCGTAAACGCTTGGGTAATGCTTCGGATTTGGCGGTTTTCAAGTGACAGTTAGCTTGGACAAACTGCCTTAGAATAGGTATTTACCCAAATCTTGCAATTTCTTTGTTCTCGCCAGAAGGTTTGGCCCATGTTTTTGATTGTTTTAACAAGTTAAAGCCTTCTGATCTTGAATACACCTGATTTAAGTCCCTCTCACTTACAGAGCTTATTGCCAACTTTGGTTGACATTATGCTGGTGCTAGACAAGCAATCGACTATGCTGGAGGTGACTGTCTTTGGTAAAGACTTACAGCGTTTAGACACCTCGGGACTCAAGGGTCGCTCTGTCAATGACTTCATCAGTCACGACAGCAAAGACAAATTCGCCCTCATGCTGGATGCAGTCGGCAAGACTGACGCTCCCATGTGGCGCCATGTCAACTTTTCCCCCAAGCCAGGCCAAGACATGCCCTTGCAAGTCAGTTTGTTGCCCCAAGAAAAAGACGGCACGGTTTGGCTTTTTGGGCGCGATTTAAGTGGCTTGTCGCAAATGCAAAGCCGCTTGGTCGAGGCGCACCAGTCGATGGAGCGCGATTTTTTGCGCCTGCGCCACATGGAGGCACGTTACCGTTTGTTGTTCGAGTCGGTGGCTGACCCGATGTTGGTGGTCGATGTCGCGCAACGCCGTGTCATGGAAGCCAACAGTGCCGCCCAATTGGTGTTCAAAGACCTCAGCCGCAAACTGCCTGGCAGCGATGTGGCGCAGTTGTTTGACCCTGATAAACGCGAAGCGTTGGAGATTTTGTTGCGCCAAGCCCAAACCACGGGGCGCATGGAGTCGGGGCGGGTGCGTTACCTCAACGCAGAGCGCGACTGCAATTTGCATGTGTCTGTGTTCGTGCAAGAGGGTGGTCCGCAATACTTGTTGCGTTTGCAAGCCCTGAGCGCGCAACAAACCAGCCACACCGAGGCACCCATCATCCATTGGTTCCACCATGCCTTGGAACAGGCGTCCGTGGGTTTTGTGGTGGCCGATCGCATGGGCACCATCCTTGCCAGCAACCCCGAGTTTTGCAGCATGGTGGGCGTTGCGTCGCACACCTTGCTGATCAACAAAAGCTTGGAAGATTGGCTGGCCAGAGGCGGCGTAGACCTGGGTGTGTTGTTTACCAACTTGCGACAGTCACGCACCTTGCGCAGTTTTGCCACCGATCTGCGCAGCATGGTGGGCGTGCTCATTCCTGTGGATATCGCTGCTGTCACGCTCAATGGTGATGACCCCACCTATGGCTTTTTCTTCCATCAGCTGTCTGGCGCTCGCGGGCGCGACGTCATGCCCGCCACCAGTGGTGGCATGGCCGACTCAGTGGCGCAGTTGTCGCAACTCGTGGGGCGTATGCCCATGAAAGAGATCGTGGGCGAAACCAGCACCATGATTGAACGCATGTGCATACAAGCTGCCCTCGAACTTACCCAAAACAACCGTGCGTCTGCTGCCGAGATGCTGGGTTTGTCTCGCCAAAGCCTGTATGTCAAGTTACATCGCTATGGCATGGTTGCTGAAGACGAGTCAGAGTAAACCCTAGACCTCGCAAAAAAGCGTCAACTTAGATTGACATTTATTTCTGTCAAATGAAAAATGGGGGTATGGCGCTTCCCCAACCTTCCGCTGTTTTACAACTTCTCAAGCCCGTCACTTGGTTCCCACCCATGTGGGCGTTTGCCTGTGGCGCGGTGTCGTCTGGGCAATCGCTGACTGAGCATTGGCTGCTCATACTCAGTGGTATTGTGTTGGCAGGCCCCATGGTTTGCGCTTGCAGCCAAGCGGTGAACGATTGGTTTGACCGCCACGTCGACGCCATCAACGAACCTCAGCGGCCTATTCCCTCAGGGCGAATTCCTGGGCGCTGGGGCTTGTACATCGCCATCCTGTGGACAGTGTTGTCCTTGCTGTGGGCGTGGCAGTTGGGCACCTGGGCGTTTCGTGCCACTTTGCTGGCGCTGGCGCTGGCGTGGGCTTACAGTGCACCGCCTTTTCGTTTTAAAAAAGACGGCTGGATTGGCAACGCCGCTTGTGCGCTCAGCTACGAAGGTTTGGCTTGGATCACCGGCGCGGCGGTCATGTTGGGCGGCGCCATGCCCGATGCCCACATCATCACCTTGGCGCTGCTCTACAGCTTGGCAGCGCACGGCATCATGACCTTGAATGATTTCAAGTCCATCGAAGGCGACCGCCAAATGGGTGTGTGGTCATTGCCGGTGCAACTCGGCGTCAAAGGCGCGGCTGGCACCGCGTGTTGGGTGATGTTGCTGCCCCAATTCGTGGTGGTGGCTTTGTTGCTGGCGTGGGGTTTGTTGCCCTACGCGGTGGCGGTGCTGCTGTTGATTTATGCGCAAACCCCTTTGATGATGCGCTTCATGCGTGACCCCGTGGGTCGAGCATTAAGCCTTAGCGCATTCGGTGTGCCCTTGCTGGTCGCCGGCATGATGGTCAGCGCTTTTGCGTGGCGCAATGCGCCGCAACACCTTATTACTTCTCAGGCTGATGCCAATTCATTTTCCCAAGCGCAATCTCATACCAGGAGCACTTCTCATGCAAAACTTGACATATGACGTGGTGGTGGTCGGCGGCGGACCCGCCGGCGCAACTGCAGCAGACGATTTAGCTCGCCTTGGCCGCCGTGTGCTGCTGCTCGACAGGAAAGGCCGCATCAAACCTTGCGGCGGTGCAATTCCTCCCCGCCTGATCAAAGACTTCGAGATCCCCGATGAACTCTTGGTGGCCAAAGCCAGGGCGGCTCGCATGGTCTCACCCAAAGATAAAAAGGTCGATATTCCTATCGAGGGAGGCTTTGTGGGCATGGTCAACCGCGACCAGTTTGACGAATGGTTGCGTGTACGGGCTGAAAACCACGGTGCGGTGCGTCAGAGGGGTGTGTTTGACAAACTCAGCCGAGATGACGACGGTGTCAGCCGTGTGCACTTCACCATTCGCACCGACGATGGCTTGGAAAAAGTCGCCAGTGTGCGGGGACGCTGCATCATTGGTGCCGATGGCGCTCGCTCCGAAGTGGCTCGCCAAGCCGTGCCAGGTGCGGAAAAAACCAAATATGTGTTTGCCTACCATGAGATTGTCAAAACACCCGAAAACATGGTGCAAACCGAGTCCGATCCCTCGCGTTGTGATGTGTACTACCGAGGCAGTTTGTCGCCCGATTTTTACGGCTGGGTCTTCCCCCATGGCGACACCATGAGCGTGGGTACCGGCAGCGCAGACAAAGGCTTTTCGCTGCGCAGTGCCGTCGGACGTTTGCGAGACGCCGCCGGTTTGCAGCACGCCACCGTGCTGCGCCGCGAAGGTGCGCCCCTGCCCATGAAACCGCTGCCACGTTGGGACAACGGCCGTGATGTGGTGTTGGCCGGTGACGCTGCAGGTGTGGTCGCCCCCGCGTCAGGCGAGGGCATTTACTACGCCATGTTGGGTGGTCGATTGGCCGCAGACGCAGCCCACGAATGCTTGGTGCAACGCAACCCAGCGGCTTTAAAGCTTGCCCGCAAGCGCTTCATGAAAGACCATGGCACGGTGTTTTGGGTGCTGGGCATCATGCAGTATTTTTGGTACAGCACCGACAAGCGCCGCGAAAGTTTTGTGAAGATGTGCGAAGACAAAGACGTGCAAAAACTCACCTTTGACTCGTACATGAACAAAAAGCTAGAGCGCAAAAAACCCATGGCGCATGTGAAGATTTTCTTCAAGGACATGGCGCATTTGATGGGCATGGCCAAGACCTGACTGCTTCGTCTAGGACTGCTTCGTCGCTTCGCTCCTCGAAGTAACATTGTTTGGTCATTGCGAGGCCTTTAGGCCGAAGCAATCTTTTGCAGAAACTTCACGGTTTGCAAAGGCACCTCCTCATGGACCAAATGCCCATACCCCACCCAGCGCTTCAAGTGGCCGTTTGACAGCAAGGCCAGCGCTTGCTCGGCTTGCGTGGGTGGCACGGTGCGGTCGTTGTCACCAACCAAGATATGCACGGGGCAGTGCAGTTGGCGCAGCACAGACGGGCCTGACGACAAATCCCAAGCAGCCATCATGTTCAAAGCGCCTTGGGCATGGTCGGGGTTGGCTACCAGCCTCGCATAAAGCGCTTTGCCCCTGTCGTCCAGCACCGAGCCCGTACTGTCTAGCAATTTGTCCAACATGCCAGGACTGCTGGCTTGTTTGGCAAACCATTGCGGTACCAAGGGGGTGAGGGCCAGCAATTTGGCAGCAGGCGGAAACAGCAGCCCTGCCAAACCGGGAAGCGGCAGCCACGCGGGGTTGATGCCCACCAAGGCTTGGGGCGTCAGTTGCTGGGTGACCACCATATTCGCGGCAATGGCTGCACCTGCCGAGTGACCGATGAACACATCCACCTCAAACGCCAGCGCTTGGGTGAGCGCATGCAAACTGCTCGCCATGCCCGGCAGCGACATACCGTCACCGGCAGCCAGTGAGCTGAAGCCATGGCCGGGCAAATCGACCGACAACACTCTGGCGTGTGCCGCCAGCGGCAAGAACAAGTCCCGCCAAGTGTGGCCCGAGGCCCCCGTGCCGTGGATGAGCAAGACCTGTGGTCCTCGATCACCGGCTTGTTGCACATGCCAGCGCACACCGTCAGCTTCTACAAACCGGCTGTGTTCGGCGTGGGGCCAATCGTGGCGATGCGCTTGCCAGTCCATGCTGGAGCGTCTAGGTGGACAGCTTCGCCCTCGCGGGCTCGCTGTGACGGGAAAGGTCGCTGTGACGGGTGGCAGCCTGCACCGCTTGCGCCATGCGCTGGCTATTGGCTTGAGGCAGGGGCACATAGTGGGCGCCCATGGCCAGTGCAATTTGCTCGGCTTGTGGCTCGGGGCGGGCCGAGGTGTCTATCCAAATGCTTTGCAATCCGTAAGAGCGCCATGCTTGCGCCAAGGAAAGCGATTCTTGCAAGGCCTGCGAGCGTCCCCCACTGCCTTGCAGGCTGACATTGGCACGCCCATCGCACAACATCACCAAGCTGGGGGTGACGCCCAAGCGGCGTTGCTGCAAAGCCAGTTCCAAGGCCAGTTGCAGCGCATGGGGCAGGGGTGTGCCGCCGCCACCGGGCAAACCCGCCAAGCTGCGTTTGGCTCGCACCAGCGACTTGGTGGGCGGCAGCAAGACCTCGGCATGGGTGCCGCGAAACCCCAGCACACAGACCTGATCGCGACGCGCATACGACTGCGCCAACAACAACTCGACCGCACCCTTGGCCTCGGCCAAGCGGTGCAGCGCCGCCGAGCCTGAAGCATCAATGGCAAAAATCAAACAGGTTTGGGTGCGCTCAGCAAAGCGGTGGATGTGGAAGTCTTCGGCACGAATGGCTAAACGGCTTGCAGCACCTTGGGCGGACGGCGCAGGGCTGCGCAATCTTTGCCTAGGGGCGGCGTGTCCCAAGGTGGCCAGCACATGCAAGCGTGCGCCTTGGCGTGGCAAGCCAGGGCGTGGCGGCAGGGGCGAGCCACGGCTGCGACTGTGCCGGATTGCGCCGCTGCGGCTTTGGCCGCCCCCTTTGATGTGGCTTTTGGGCGACTGCGCCAAGCGCGCCAAGACATCGGGGGGCAAGCTGGCCAAGGCGGCTTCCAGCAGCAATTCGCCCATGTCTTGCAGCGGTGTTTCTTCTTCAGGTGTATCAGCTGGGTTCTCGGGCGGCTGGGGTTCAGCGGGCGGCGGCTCGGGGGCTGGGTCTTCTTCTGGCGGCGCTTCGTCAGGCGGTTCGGGGGGAGGCTCAGCTGGCGCCTCTTGCTCGGGTGGTGAGGGTATTTGGGTGGCACGTGGTGTCAGGCACAAACGGGCTGCACGCCCCAAGTCGTGGTCTTCAACCGCATCGCTGTCGCGCAACGCCGCCAGCACACAGGCCAAGCGCACACAGGCCAAGGGACCCCGCAAACTGGCGATGCCCATGGCCTGTGCCATCTGTGTGATGGCCTGTATTTGCTGATCATTCAAGCGCAGTGTGCGCAAACGTTGCAACACCGCTTGTCGCTCTTCTTCGGCCTCGCCGTCGGGGCTGCACAGCACACCCAGCAGCCCCAAGACCTCGTCGCTGGCTTCTTCTGGCCGCCCAAGGTGGCGCAAATCCAGCCAGATGCCCAGACGTTCTTGCAAAGCCTCAGCCATGGGCGGTTCGTCTTCCAAAGCCTCGTCCAAAGCGATCAGCCCCAGCCTTGCGTCTTGGGTGTCGCCGCCGCCGTGGGGCGTGACGCGGCCGTTGTCGAGCACCTGCGCCAAAATGGCCGCCGCTTCATGGGCCATGCGCTCGGCCATGGGGGCCAGCAAAAGAGACTGGTCAGATTGCGCCAGCAAACCCGCTTGGGTGATGGGTCTGCCGCTGTTCAAGGTGGCGCTTAAATCCAAGCCCCCCAAAAGGCGTTCGCTGTCGATGTTGTTAGGCAGCCGCCTGAGCTCGGGGCGCAGGTGCTGCAGCATGGTCAGCCATTCGTCGCGCACCGGACCATGGGGGGCTCGCAGCCAAATACCGCGCAAACCCACGGGGTCGATATGCAGGGCCGCCAGCGCCCACAGCGCGTCGTCCCAAGCCAGGTTCACGTGCCTAACACCTCGGCAAGGGCGCGTTCCACACGGGTGCCTGAACCGGTGTCGTCCAAGGGATTGCGGCGCAAGCGGTGGCGCAGTGCCATGGGGGCCACGGTGCGCAAATGCGCAGGGGTGGCGGCTTTGTGGCCTTGCATCGCCGCCAGCGAACGACAGGCCCGCATGAGGGTGAGTTCGGCGCGTAAGCCATCGGTGCCCAGCGATTGGCACAACTGTGCGCACAAGCGCAGCAAGTCGTCGCCTACCTTGACTTTGTCGAGCAGCTTGCGGGCTTTGACGATGTGGTCGCGCAAACGCTCGTTCTCGGCGGCCCATTCCTCGCGAAAGCCTTGGGCGTCACGCTCGAAGGCGTCGCGGCGTTTGATGACGGCGATGCGTTGGTCGATGTCTTGCGGTGTGCGTACCTCCACCGACAAACCAAAGCGGTCCAACAGCTGGGGACGCAGTTCGCCCTCTTCAGGGTTGCCGCTGCCCACCAACACAAAGCGGGCAGGGTGGCGCACCGACAGGCCTTCACGCTCGACCACGTTCTCGCCCGAGGCTGCCACATCGATCAGCAAATCGACCAAATGGTCTTCCAATAAATTGACTTCGTCGATGTACAAAAAACCACGGTTGGCTTGTGCCAACAAGCCAGGTGAAAACGCTTTCACGCCTTGGCTTAAAGCTTTTTCTAAATCAAGTGCGCCGACCACGCGGTCTTCGCTGGCGCCCAGCGGCAAGTCGACCACGGGAACCGGGCGGGTTTCGGTTTTGGGGCGTTTGCCAGCCACTTTCAGGCTGGCGCAGTCGCTGCAGGTGGCGCTGTTGCTGGCGGGGTCGCAGCCATAACGGCAGCCCACCACCACTTGCAAGGGAGGGAGTAAATCGGCCAAAGCCCGCACCGCGGTGGACTTGCCAGTGCCTCGGTCACCCAGCGCCAAGATGCCGCCGACTTTGGGGTCGATGGCGACAATTTGGATGGCGAGTTTCATCTCGTCTTGGCCGACGATGGCGGAGAAGGGGAAGGGAGTAGCCATAGCGTGATCTTAAGCAATGCGCCGCGTGGGGCGTCGGTGATCGAATTGCTTTAGGAGGCGCTGCTTTCAAAAACGCCTTCAAGGCGGTCTTCCAGCTCTTCGCTGGCTTGGCGCAAGCGGTCCATCATGTCGGCGTCGGGCTGCCAATAAGAGCGGTCCGAGGCTTCGATCAGGCGGTTGGCCAAGCGTGCCGAAGCGGTGGGGTTGAGTTTGGCGAGACGGTCACGCATCTCGGGGTTGAGCACAAAGGTTTCGGTCAACTGCTTGTACACCCAAGGCTGTACCTGTCCTGTGGTGGCCGACCATCCCATGGTGTTGGTGATGTGCACCTCAATTTGCCGCACACCTTCATAGCCATGCGCCAACATGCCTTCGTACCACTTGGGGTTGAGCATACGGGTGCGTGTTTCCAAAGACACTTGTTCGGACAAGCTCCGCACCAAGCCGTCACCTCGGGTTTGGTCGCCGATGTAAACCGGCGTGTCCACGCCCCCCTTGGCTTGACGCACCGCGCGGGTGATGCCACCCAAGGTGTCGAAATAGTTGTCCACAGTGGTCACGCCCAATTCCACTGAGTCGAGGTTTTGGTAGGTGAGTTGCACATCGGCCAAGGCGCTTTTCAGCAAACCCTTGTGCTGCGTGGGTTTGCCGCTGACACCGTAGGCAAAGCCCTTGCGTTGGCTGTAGGTTTTGGCGAGTTCGTCCTCGTCTTCCCAGCCGCCGTTTTCCACCAAGTTATTCACATTGGAACCGTAAGCGCCATCGGCATTGCCAAACACCCGCAGGGCTGCGGTTTCCAAATCGCAACCATGTTCGGCTTGGTAGGCCAAAGCGTGTTTGCGCACAAAATTGTCTTCGGGTGACTCGTCGGCCTGGGCGGCCAGCAAGGCAGCTTCGGCGATGAGTTTGATCTGCAAGGGCATGAGGTCGCGGAAGATGCCCGACAAAGTCACCACCACGTCGATGCGGGGGCGGCCTAACTCGGCCAGTGGGACAAGGCTTGCGCCCACCAGTCGACCATAGCTGTCAAAGCGGGGCTTGGCACCATACAAACGCAACACCTGCGCAATTTGGCTGCCCTCGGTTTTGAGGTTGTCGCTGCCCCACAGAACCATGGCGACCGACTCGGGAAGGGGGTTGCCGTCTTGTTGGTAGCGGGCAATGAGTTTGTCGGCTTGCACCGCACCGTCTTTTACTGCGTATGCGCTGGGAATGCGGAAAGGGTCAAAACCGTGCAAATTGCGCCCGGTGGGCAAGACCTCGGGCGTGCGCATGATGTCGCCGCCAGGTGCTGGGCGTATGTAGCGAGCGTCCATGGCGGCGATCAAGCCATTGAGTTCGCTGTCCATCATCATTAAGCGGTTGGCGTCCGCCAGTTTGTCAAACAAAGCGGCATGGGCTTCTTGGCCCGCCAGCCCACTTTTTGCCAGTGCTTTGGCAGGCGGGGCACCTGCCACCAAGGCCTCAACAGCGCTGCGCGCAGGCTTGGCCTCGTAGCTGGCTTCTGCCATGGCCATGAGCATGTCCACCCGCTCGCTGTTGCTTGGGGCTTTGCCCACCACATGCAAGCCGTGGGGGATCAAGGTGTATTCCAACTCCAACATCTGCTCGCCCAATTTTTGGATGCGTTTGGCGGCGTTCAAGTCGGGGCTGTCGCTTTGCAGCTGCCAAGCAGGTTCTAAAGTAGCCAAGTCCAGCTCAGCAGCTTGGGCTTGCACCAAGGCCATCAGCTCGGCGCGTTCGTGTTCTTGCTCAAGGTCTAGGCTGCGCCAGCGGTCAATGGAAGCTTTGAGGTCTGCCAATCCGGCGTACAAACCCGACTCGGCCACGGGGGGTGTGAGGTAGCTGATGAGCGTGGCTGCAGCGCGACGTTTGGCAATCGCCCCCTCGGAAGGGTTGTTGGAAGCGTAAAGATAGAAATTGGGCAACTCGCCAATCATGCGGTCTGGCCAGCACAGCGCGGACATGCCGTTTTGTTTGCCGGGCATGAACTCCAACGCGCCATGGGTGCCAAAGTGCAACACCGCGTTGGCGTTGAAGTCTTCTTTCAAGTAACGGTAGAAAGCAGAAAACGCATGGGTGGGCGCAAAGCCTTTTTCAAACAGCAAACGCATGGGGTCGCCTTCGTAGCCGAAGGAGGGCTGTACTGCCACCAGTAGGTTGCCGTATTGGTGCCCCATGATGAAGATGGATTGGCCGTTGGTCAGCTGCTTGCCGGGCGCAGGGCCCCACTGGGCTTCAATTTCGGTCAACCACTTTTCACGGCGAATGTGTTGTTCGGCTGGGATGAGGGTGTGCACATTGGCGTCAGCGCCATACTGCTTGGCGTTACCGTACAAAATGCCATCGCGCAAAGCGTCCACGCTCTCGGGCAGGTCCACGCTGTAGCCTTGCGCCTTCATTTCGACCATGGTGTTGAACAGCGACTCGAACACCGCCAAATACGCAGCGGTGCCGGTGTTGCCCGAGTTGGGCGGGAAGTTAAAGATGACCATGGCCACCTTGCGCTGGGCTCGCTCGGAGCGGCGCAGATCGACCAATTTGCCCACCCGCGCTGACAGCATGGCGGTGCGCTCGATGCAGGTGAACATGTCTTGCTGTTTGTGCTCTTTGGTGAATGTGCAGCGTTGTTGGCAACCGGTGCAGGTGACACCATCGGCACCAGGGCGTCCACCGTAGACCATGGGCACCGTCGAGCCATCGAGCTCGGGGATGGCGATCATGATGGTGGACTCAACAGGCAACAAACCACGGTCAGAGCCGCCCCATTGGTCCAAGGTTTGGAACTCCACGGGGTGGGCTGCGATATAGGGCACATCGAGCTTGGCCAAAATGGCTTCGGCGGCGTGAGCATCGTTGTAGGCAGGGCCACCGACCAGCGAGAAGCCGGTGAGTGACACCACCGCATCCACCGTGGTTTGGTCGTTTTTCAAAAAATACGCATCAATGGCAGGGCGTGAATCCAGACCCGATGCAAACACCGGCACCACATTCAGGCCTTGCACTTCCATGGCGGCGATGACCGCGTCATAGTGCTGTGCATTGCCAGCAATCAGGTAAGAGCGAAGCAGAATAAGACCTACGCGCCCCCGTGCTTTGTGGGGTGAGACCACCGTGGGTAAATCAGTCAATTGGTCAGACAAGCGCGACTTCATGCGCGGGTGGTAAATGCCTACCTCGGGGTACTCCACCGGCGGCAACACTTTGGCCTTTGACTTCGCGTTGCTTGCACCGGCGTAGCGGTCTGCCAAATAGTGCACCATGCCTTGGATGTTTTCTTGCGAACCACCCAACCAATATTGCAGCGTCAGAAAGTAGGCTCGCAGGTCTTGGGCTGTGCCAGGAATGAAGCGCAGCATTTGCGGGATGCGGCGCAGCATCTTCATTTGTTTGGCACCGGCGGCGGCTTTTTCGCTGTCGTCTTTGGGGTTGCCGCGCATTTTTTTCAAGAAAGCCATCGGTCCGCTGGCGGGCTTGGCCATGTCGAGTTTGCCCAAGCGGGTGAGTTTGACCACTTCGCCCGCCGACATGGCGCACACCATGGCGCTGCAGTGGTCGCGCCGCGCTTGCAGATCGGCCAAGATAGGCAGGAAGTGGTCTTCCATGAACAGCATGGTCACAATAATGATGTCGCCTTGGGCGATGTCTTCGCGGCAACGCGTCAGGTGTTCTGGACTGGTGGCAAATTCAGAGGCAGAATGGACGGTCAAGCTCAGGTGGGGCAGCAAACGTTTCAAGCCGACACGTGCGCGGTCCACCGCACTGTTGAGGTGGGTATCCATGGTGACAATCACCACGCGGGTGCTGATGTCTTGCTGTGTGCCTTGCTTGAGTGGAAACGTCATGCAGTGTGCTCGTGAAAAATCCAGCGTTGAATTCAACTGACAAGACAATGTGTCAATTCATGTTGACATTATGATTGTTTTGAGCGAGCAAACATTCGGGAAAACCCTAGTTTTAATCTTTTTATCTTAGAGAAGTCTTATTTGCTGATGTCAGAATTTCAAAACTCACCTCTTTCCACCCTTGACTCGCCTTCTTGGCGAACGCATTGGCGCAGTTTGGCCCTGTGTTTCGTTATCAGTTTTGGGATTGCTGGCATTGGCAATGCCTTGACTGACTTGGGTCCTTGGTACTACCAACTCAAGCACCCCGCATGGAAGCCGCCAGACGC